>JALHUO010000152.1 GCA_022866545.1 Dehalococcoidia bacterium
AAGAAACACAAACAGGTTCCAGTAAACAATGATTGTGTAAAACCCCAGAGCTACCACCGCCACCATATATACGAGTCTGGGGTTGGCATTATACTTAATCCATAGAAACAGCGTGACCAAGAAGGCAGCCGCTATCTTAATAGCCAGAAACGACTCCCTGCCTACCCAGGACATCAGCAAGGGGTTCCCTTCCGACCCGTATCCACCTGTCACCAGAAACTGGCTTATCAGACCGTCGGCAACTATTACGCCGAATAGGACGCAGAGAACATACCTGACGGTCCGGCTTTCGATATGAAGAAACTCAGGAACTTTCAATAGTTTCATGTATGGAAGATGTCACCTCTTTCAAAACAAAAAACCGACCATTTCCAGGTCGGTTTCACTATTGGCTCCCCACCACCCAAGTGACCACATACAGGCGGCGGTTCAGTGCTTCCCGTGTCGTCGGAACAATATCGTGTTTTTAAAGGCCCATCGGAGTCAGTCTCTGTGAGGTCTGGGGGCTCGTGGCGATCACTCTATTATATTATTCCGCATCCGTTGGCGGTCAAGATGCACTATCTTAACTTTTCTTATCAAATTCAACCCGTATGAACGAAAATTCGTCGATACATGCGATGATTAGGCATCGCTTTGACTGAAGGCTAGCCAATCCAGTACTTTCTTCATTACCTCAGGGCGGTTATCTCGAGTTACCAGGAGCACTTCGACTTCGGGACGGCGTTTGATTTCATCGGCAAAGGGATGGCGATCAAGCATAATCGTCCCCAGAACTCTCTTGCCACTGTTCAGGGCCTGCGTCACGGCTTCTTTGAACTGGGGCGACAGAAGCTCCATCTTGCCAATCTCATCGATGACTATGAGGTCGCTTTCTTTCAGTGCTTGACGCAGAGCGGCAACGCCCACTCTGTCCAAAGCATCCGTGTCCACCCGGTATTTGCTGACCTGATAGGGACCGGAGATGTTGACGTGGGCTAACACCGCCTCTTGACCGTCGAGGGTAATAATCCGGAACCCCTGCCTTATCCCCCCGGTCCGTATCTCCTCGGTGTAGAAGCCACCGGCCTTGGCTCTGGTCCGGGCCAGGGCTTCTCTGACAAGAGCAGTTTTACCTGTGCCCGGCTGGCCGGTCAACAGGAGGGCCCTTTTCACTTCTCCTTCGGCGGAGCCGGTGGAGCCTGGGCCTTTCTCTTTTCCTTTAGCTTCTTTTGGCGCTGCCGATGCTTCAAGGCAGCGTCTTTCTTCTTTTTGTACATATTTCCTGCGTCAAATCTAATTTGCTGGAACCATTCTACCATATTACGAGAGAGGTGTATCGGAGCCCGGAGAGGGAAAACCCTAAACAGAATTCAAAAATCAAAATGATAAGTCAAAGCGAAAAAGAATTGAACAAACCCAAATATCAAAATCCAAATGCCAACTGAAATCCAAATGTCTAAATGCCAAAACTATTCCGGTTTGTCCTTTGAATTTTGGACTTGATTTGATATTTGAGCTTTGTAATTTGACATTACTTAGGGTTTGGGCAATGAGATTGCCACGCTTCGCTCGCAATGACAAAAAGAGGGGCGGGGCCAGTCCCCGCCCCAAAAATCGATCCAGAAGAGTTTGACTTCTTTAGGCTTCCCTCTCCAGTATGGTGGCAGCGCCCTGACCGCCGCCAACACAGGCGGTGGCCAGACCGTATTTTCCTTTTTCGACGTTGAGTATTCTGGCACAGGTGCCCACCAGCCTGGTGCCGCTGGCGCCCAGCGGGTGTCCGATGGCAGTAGCGCCACCCTTGACGTTGATTTTCTCGGCGTCGATGCCCAATTCTTTCATGGCATAGAGCGCCACGATGACGAAGGCTTCGTTAATCTCCCAGAAGTCTATGTCCTTGGCCTTGAGACCGGCATGTTCCAGAGCCATGCGACTGGATGGGACCGGGCCTTTTCCCATGACCGTGGGGTCAACGCCAGCCCACCCCATGGATATGATCTTGGCCAGGGGCTTGAGGCCCAGCTTCTTGGCCTTCTTCTTGGACATCAGCATCATTGCACTGGCGCCGGCGTTGAGCGGAGATGAGTTGCCCGGCGTTATATGCCCATCCGGCTTGAAGGAAGGCTTCAATTGGGCGAGAGCTTCCAGCGTAGTATCGCCCCTGATGCTCAGGTCATAGTCAATGACTTTCTTGGTCCCGTCCGCCTGTGGCGCCTCAACCGGCATTATCTCCCCCTTGAAGTACCCTTCTTGTAGGGCCTTGGCGGCCATCTGATGGCTTTTCATGGCCCATTTGTCCATGTCCTCCCGGGTGAACTTTGTCTCTGCGAGCAGCTTCTCGGCGGTCAGGCCCATGTTCATAGTGGTCATGATGTCCAATTCTTTGAATTCCATAAACTTGGGATTGGGTTGTATCGGCACCTGTTGCCCGCCGCCTCCCAGGGTCGGTATGTGGGTCATGTGCTCGATTCCACAGGATATGACGATGTCGGAGTATCCCAGCATGATTTCCATAGCTCCCTGGTGTATCGTGGACATTGACGAGACGCACTGGCGGTCGGTCCCCTGTGCCGGGACATTCCACGGCAGCTTGGCCAGAAAGTTGATAGACTTTCCCCCATAGAGCCACTGCTCGAGCACCGGCATGGCCGTCCCCGTGAGCACATCGCCGATTTCCGCGGGGTTTATCTTGGTCTGCTTTATCATTTCCTGGATCAACCGGGCCGCCAGGTCGTCCATTCTCAGACCGTTGAACGCGTCTCGCTCTGGCTCTCTGGGCCGTGACCTGGAAAAGGGCGTCCTTAGATAACTGACAATTACTGCTTCTTCCATATAATTAGTCTCCTTTCCTCATTTTTGTTTCTTGTTTCGTGTATCTTGCCCGACATTTTGGGCCGTTGCCTATGTTATACCACTCGCCCGGGACAGTCAAGCCAATGTTCAGCGTCACCAGCATGCCTGTCATTCTGAACGGAGCACTTTGGCTTCGGTTTGTGGAAACTCCGCGAAGTGAACAATCTCCGAGGTTCTTCGATTCGCTCAGAATGACAAAGGCAAGGGCTCAGAGTGACAAGGGAAAGACCCCGGAATGACAACCCGCAACGACAAACCATCAGCGAAACAAATGTGGTGCGAGGCTCTAGCCTCGTGCGGGGGGGGGGCGGTAATTGCACGACCTTAAAAGGTCGCACTACAATCGTGTTTAGAGTGTGGCCTATGAGATTGCCACGCCCCGACAAGTCAGGGCTCGCAATGACATCCCCCTCTGTCTTTGCGAGGCACGGCAGTGCCGAAGCAATCTCCTGGACGGGCACCCTAATCCTTGACACTTTGACGAAATATGGGTAAGATGGGCTTG
>JALHUO010000153.1 GCA_022866545.1 Dehalococcoidia bacterium
AACTCCTTCACGTGGATTGCCTTCTGGGCTAGAGGCTCCTCTTCGTTTTCTCAATCTCTTTTCCCACATCTCTATTCGCCTCCTAAATTGGTCGTCGCTTTGGCACTCCCGTACGGCGCGGATATTCGCTCGGTGTCGAGGATATTTTATCAATAATCACCAAATAACGCGCATCGGTGAATTCATCCAATTCTATCTTCTTTGTTTGGTCTAATCTGCCTCCTAGAACAGCGATGGCTTTCTTCGCCCCGGTTATCTCCTGCTCGATCTCTCCTTTCTTCTGGGCTATAAACCTTCCCCCAATCCTGCAGAAAGGCAGGGCCAATTCCACCAGGGTGGGCAGCAACGCGACGGCGCGGGAGAGCACCAGGTCAAATTGCTCACGATAGGCCGGCAAATGAGCCGCTTCCTCAGCTCTGCTGTTCAGCACCTCCACGCTTTGCAGGTCGAGTTTGCGGATAATGTGGTGGAGGAAAGCGGTCTTCTTTGTTGTGGGCTCAAGCAGCACCAGCCTGGGCTGGGGGAAGAGGATTCTGAGCGGTACCCCAGGAAAGCCGGCACCTGTGCCTATGTCTACAATTTTGAAATCCGGGCTGGCCACTTCTTTTTCAGACAGAGCCAGAGTGATGGTCAGGGAATCAAGGAAGTGCTTTACCTGCACCGATGAGTAATCTGTTATGGCAGTGAGGTTGATTTTTTTGTTCCATTCGATTAGCTCCTGGTAGTAGAGCTCGAATTGCTTTACCTGCCTGGTGGTGAGCTTTATGCCCAGCTTGCCTGCCCCTTCAATAAGTTTTCTCATGTCGAGCCACGCTTAGGATTCGGAGGTTGTTTAACAACCCGTTCGCCTTACGCTGTCGAAGGCAACCTGATTCTATCATGACTGCCGCTCATGGTTCGACACGCCCACCATGAGCGGTTAATGAGCAATCTCCAACATACTTTTGACAAAATAGTAAGAAAAATCCTATAATTTAGAATAGTAGGATATATCATACGATGCTGAGTTGGGCGTCAGGTTTATTCTAGGAGGGAAAATGAAACAAGAGGGCGTGCAGGTAGTCGGTAAGTGTTTTGGCTCAACGGTTGTTGGCCCACGAGGGCAGATAGTTATACCCGTGGAAGCCAGAAAGGAATTGGGTATGGATGTTGGTACCAGGCTGCTAACTTTTAAACTATTTCCGGGAGGGGGTCTGGTCTTTGTTAAGGTGGAGGCAGTGGAGCAGTTCGTCAACATTATGACTCAACATGTGAATGAGTTTACTAAGTTAGTAAGGAAATTTAGAACTGAAAATTTAGAAAATGAGGCCAATCGAGATTAACAATCCTGCTGCTAAACTTTCAGGCATCCTGGCTCTGCGTTGAAACAAGTATTTGCCGTGTTACAACAGGCAAATTTTTGAAAAATGAAAAGAGGCGAAGGAAAATGAAAAAAAGGCGAATACTGATAATAGCAATCTGCGTGGTTGTTATTGGCATAGTACTTGGTATCGTACTTACCAGAGGCGCCAGCCGCGAAGCTCCGCTGACGACTGTTAACATTACCCGAGGCGATATAGTGAAAACCGTTTTAGTGGACGGCAGTTTAGTAATGCCTAGCAAAGCGTATTTATCATTTGGGGTCACGGGTACAGTGACCGAGGTGCTGGTTGCCGAAGGAGATAACGTGACAGAAGGCCAGGTATTAGCCAGGCTTGATGCCCCGTCTTTGGAATCAAGTGTAGAGATGGCTGAGTTGCAGGTCGAAATAGCACAGGAACAGGTCAAGGCAGCCCAAGTGCAGTACGAAATCGCCCTGATTAACTGGAAGGCGGCTGTTGCCAACACAACGTTGGAGAAGGTGTACCGGGAACAAGTCAATATGACCAAAGCGAATTGGGAAACAGCAGAGCTGAACTTGAAGATAGCAGAACTCAATCTGGAAACGGCAGAGCTTAATCTGGAAAAGGCGGTAATAGTGGCTCCCTTCGATGGCGTGGTAGCTCGCATCAGCATAACTGAAGGAAAAGAAATCTCGACAGCGACATTAGCCACTCCGGCAATATCCCTGGTTGACACCAGTGAGATAGAGATGCGCGGCTTCATCGATGAAATAGATATCGCCATTGTGAAGGTAGGCCAGGAAGCGAATATCATATTAGATGCCTTGCCCGACGAGGAAGTAAAGGGCGAGTTAGCTTTTATCTCCCCGGTAGGCACTACCCTAGCCGGGGTGGTATCTTACGACACCAGAGTAACTTTGGAAAATCCCGTTGCAGAGCTCAGGGATGGCATGAGTGCCACCGCTGAAGTCATCATCGAACGCCGTGATGATGTATTGTCGATACCGAACAGATATATTCGAGGGACCCTGGAAGACCCAATGGTTTTAGTCCTCGTAGACGGGCAGCAGGAACAGAGAGAAATTACCCTGGGGCTGAGCGACGGGATAAACACTGAAGTCCTGTCAGGACTTGAGGAGGGGGAAGAGGTGGTATTGCCTGCTGCTCAGGAGCGACAAGACGGCTTCTTCATGATGTAGCCAATGCTGGAACTGGAAAACATAACCAAAGTGTATAAAGCGGGGCAGACCGAAGTTCCTGCTCTGCGGGGGATTAGCTGCCGCATTGAGTCGGGGGAGATGGTATCTATCATAGGGCCTTCAGGCTCGGGGAAGTCCACTCTGATGAATATCATCGGCTGCCTGGACAAGCCTACTTCTGGGAAATATCGTTTAGAGGGTGTTGAAGTAGACAAGCTTAACGATGATCAATTAGCCGAGATAAGAAACAAAAAGATAGGTTTTGTCTTCCAGAGCTTCAACTTATTGTCCCGGACCACGGCTTTAGCCAATGTGGAACTGCCACTTATTTACGGCGGCGCCAGCAACCGACGGCAAAGAGCGTTACAGGTCCTGGAGTCCGTGGGACTAGCTCATCGGGTCACTCATAGGCCAAGCGAGCTAGCTGGAGGTGAACAACAACGGGTGGCTATCGCCCGAGCCTTGGTAAATAATCCCTCTCTTATTTTAGCTGATGAACCCACAGGCAATCTTGATACCCGGACCAGCCAGGAAATCATGTCAATTTTTAAGAAATTGAACGAGCAGGGCATGACCATCGTTCTGGTTACTCATGAGCCAGATATTGCCGCTTATACCCGGCGCACCATTAAACTTCGCGATGGACAGATAGAGGCGTCGGAATGAAACTCTGGGATTGTTTCTCCACTGCGCTGCGAGCTTTGCTTAGTAACAAGCTAAGGTCAATCTTGACCATGCTGGGTATCCTGATTGGCGTGGCTGCAGTTATTTCTGTGCTATCCTTAGGAAGTGCGCAGGCGGCTATAGTAGAGGAGTCTTTTGCCACTCTGGGGTCTAACCTGATATACGTCACACCTCCAGAACTCGGCATGAGTGGAGTGGGAGCTCAGACAACGCTGACTTTGGAAGATGCGCAGGCGATCGCCCAAAACGCCCCTTCTGTAAGAAATGTGGCGCCGATGGCGCAGACTTACGCTCAGGTTGTAGCTGGGGGAGAGAGCCTTAGCAACACAATCATTGCCGGGGTGACTTCAAAAGCCCAAGTGGTGGACAACTATGGCATGGCACAGGGCAGCTTCATAACCGACTTCGATTATGGAGCGAGGTCGAGGGTAGCCGTCCTGGGAAGCGAGGTGGCCAATACCCTTTTTGGCGAGATGGACCCTACTGGTCAGAGCGTAAGGATTGGTGGGCGTCAATTCCAGGTCAGCGGTGTACTGGAAAGCCGGGGGACAGGATTTGGATTTGAAGACATGAGGGTCTATATTCCTTTATCCACCTTCTATACCACTCTGGCAACCGCACAGGTGGGCAGCCGCGGAGACAGTGTTAACATGATCAGCGTCCAGGCAAAGAGCGGCGACCTGGTGGAGTCGGCCGAGCAGGAGATCACCGATATCTTGAGGGTCCGCCATGGCCTCAGGGAGGGGGAAGACGATGACTTCAGAGTTCTCAACATGGCGTCTGTGGCAGCCCAGGTCACCCAGGTGCTGGGAATACTACAGCTCGTCCTTGCCGGCATAGCTGGTATATCCTTGCTTGTCGGCGGCATCGGGATTATGAATATCATGCTGGTTTCAGTGACCGAGCGTATCAGGGAAATCGGTCTGCGCAAGGCGGTAGGAGCCAAGCGTCGGGATATTCTGATTCAATTCCTCATTGAAGCTGCCACACTAAGTTTCTGTGGCGGTGCTTTGGGGGTGGGCTTGGGGTGGATTATAGTTAAAATCATGTCTGTCATAGCGACAAATCTTGGCTTCACCTTATCTGTCACGCTTCCCGGCTATGCTATTGTCCTGGCGGTAGGTGTAGCAATTTTTATCGGGCTTATCTCTGGATTGTACCCGGCCGTCCGGGCGGCACGACTCGACCCCATCGAGTCCTTGCGTCACGAATAAACTACTTCCCTTGAATCAAGGACAGAAATTCGCTGCGGGTCGCCACCTTGCTTCGGAAATTGCCCCTCACCGACGAGGTTATCACGGTTGTTCCGGGCTTTTTGATCCCGCGCATGACCATGCATAAGTGCTCAGCCTTGATAACCACAGCTACTCCAGCGGGTTGAAGTGCTTCAAAAATGGCGTCAGCAATTTGCTGGGTCATCCTCTCCTGAAGCTGGGGGCGCCTAGCGCAGATTTCTACCACCCTGGCCAGCTTGCTTACCCCCACCACTCTACCACCAGGGCTGGGGATATAACCGACATGAGCTACGCCATAGAAGGGCAGGAGATGGTGTTCACACATGGAATAAAAGGGAATGTCCCTCAGGATCACCATTTCTTCATATCCCTCCTCAAAGTTCACCACCAGTTCGGCCTTAGGGTCGGCATCCAGACCGCAAAAGAGCTCGGCATACATTTCAGCCACCCTCTGCGGGGTGTCCTTTATGCTCTCTCTGAGGGGATCCTCACCAATAGCTTCGATTATGGAGACCATTGCCTGTTTGATTCTGTTCTGATTAACCATCTAGACCCCCCTTTTTACAAAGTTTACGCTGTCTTTGTCTATGCTAGCATAGAAGTCTGAACCGAGGTAGAGGAGCGGTTTTATCTTATTGAGGTCGAGTGCCTCCGTCGGGGTAAATGCTTCCTTGGAGATGTGGACAGCTACAATCTCACCGACTATCCAGATGTGGTCACCATAGGGCTTACTGTCCACCAGCTTGCATTCATAGGCAGCATAGGCATCTTTTAAGATAGGTGCCGTAGTCTTCAAAGGCTTCTCTTTCTTGATATCAAATCTCTCAAACTTGTCCATCTGCTGTCCGGAAGTGCCGCCTACGGCGGCGGCCAGGGAGGCTTTCTCCAAAGGAATGAAATTGATGCCAAACTCCCGGCTTTCCGTGATAAGCTGATAGGTGAACCTCTTAGATGTGACGGCGACGCCATAGATGGGCGGCCTAAGCGAAATTGAGCTGTGCCAGGCAGCGGTCATGGCATCATCTCTGCCCCGGGCACTGGCAGTAACTATGACTGCTACCTTGGGATAGTGCTGGCTGAATTTCCCTATATCCTCGGTAACGATTCTTGACATAACTTTTTCATCCTTCCTATTTGGCTAAATTCCAAATCCTAATTTCTAAACTCCAAACAAATCCCAATATCTAAATTCTAGTCTCTAAACTGTTTCGGTCACTTATATTCTGGGTTTTGATATTGCTTAGTATTTGGTGCTTGGGATTTAGGATTTATCATGTCGGGAATTTCAGAACTTCCTCAACAGCTGCCAGCCGGGCAGGAAGCTCTATCGGCGCCCGGGCATATTTTGCTGGCACACCGGGGTCTTTCAGACCGGTGCCGGTGATGATGCAGACTACGCGCTTGCCCGAAAAGTCCTTCTTTTTGGACAGCTTAACAAGCCCGGCTAGCGAAGCCGCTGAAGCTGGCTCACCGAAGATACCTTCCTTAATTGCCATCAAGCTATAAGCGTTCATAATCTCGTCGTCAGTAACACAGTCAACGGTGCCTTCTGACTCGTCCCGGGCAGCTACGGCTTTCTGCCAGCTAGCGGGGTTTCCAATGCGAATAGCTGTGGCAATGGTCCTGGGTCGTTTGATGACCTTGTCCAGCACGATGGGGGCAGCGCCGGCAGCCTGAAAGCCCATCATCCTGGGAGTGTGGCTGGCTTTGCCGGCACGGTGGTATTCCACGAATCCCTTCCAGTAGGCGGTGATATTGCCAGCATTGCCTACAGGAATGAAGAGATAATCGGGAGCATCCCCCAGGTCGTCTATAATCTCGAAAGCTGCCGTCTTCTGGCCTTCGATGCGATCGGGATTCAGTGAGTTTACCAGCGTGACGGGGTGTTTTTGGGTCAAGGCCCGTACTATGTGGAGCGCCTGGTCGAAGTTGCCTTTTATGCCTATAATCTGGGCATCGTAAACAAGGGCCTGGGCCAGCTTTCCCATGGCTATTTTCCCCTTAGGAATAATAACGATAGTCTTGAGTCCGAATCTAGCACCGTAAGCAGCTGCAGAAGCGCTGGTGTTTCCTGTCGAGGCACAAATGATGCTCTGGCTGCCGCTCTCCACTGCCTTAGCTACCGCCACCACCATGCCCCGGTCTTTGAAGGAGCCAGTGGGGTTACAGCCTTCGAGCTTGAAATAAAGTTCACCGCAGCCAAGCTCCTTCTCCAGAATCCGCGACCTCACCAGGGGGGTGTCCCCTTCCCCGAGCGTGATCAGAGGCGTAGCGTGGGTAACTGGCAGGAAATTACGATATCTCTTCAGGACCCCTGGCTTCATTCCTCAACTCTGATGAAGTTGCTGACCTCGTTGACCTCTGGTAGCTGCTTCAGTTGGCTGAGAGCCTTTTGCATCGCCTTCTCCCTAGCGGGATAGGTCATAATGACGATTATGGCGGTCTGTGCCGGTAAATTGATTTCTTTCTGGATGACGGATGAAATACTTATAGAATTGTCGCCCAGGACCTTGGAGATTTGAGCCAGAACGCCGGGGCGGTCAGGCGCATTTAGCCTGAGATAATACCGTGTCTTCAGATCGGACATAGGCTTGACACTCACTGTCTCGTTTAGCCTCAGTTCAGGGACATTATTTACCCCGCGATAGATATTCCTGGCTATCGCCAAGACATCAGCCAGAACAGCACTGGAAGCTCTGAGTGCTCCAGCTCCTTCCCCATAGAAGACCAGTTTGCCAGCCAGGTCGGTTTCCACCTCGACGGCATTATAGACGCCATCTACTTTGGCTAGCTGGAAATCCTGGGGAATAAAGACAGGATGAACCCTCATCTCCACTGTGTCCCGATCTCTCTTGGCAATGGCCAGGAGTTTTATGGCGTAGCCAAATTCTCTGGCATACGAGAAATCTCGAGCGGCAATGTTCGATATTCCCTCCCGGTATACATCTTGAGGGGTAAACTTGGTGCGAAAGGCCAGGTTGGATAGGATGACCAATTTATAAGCGGCATCTATCCCTTCTATATCGTTAGCGGGATCGGCTTCGGCATAACCTAATTTTTGGGCTTGCTTCAAGGTCGAAGCAAAGTCCAGTCCCTCTTGTGCCATCTGGGTCAAGATGTAATTAGTAGTGCCGTTAACGATGGCATGGATGGCGGAGATGCTATTGGCAGCTAAGTCTTGTTGGAAAGCGGAGATCAATGGTATGCCGCTACCTACGCTTGCCTCATAGCGGATGTCGGTATTGTGTCTCTTGGCCAGAGAGAATAGCTCATATCCATGCTTGGCCATTACCTCTTTGTTGGCAGTGACTATGTGCTTTCCGCTAGCGAGGGCTTGTTTTATATACTCTGTGGCCGGATATTCACCGCCAACCAGTTCGATTACTATGTCCACTTCGGGATGGGCAAGGATTTCGTCGGGGCGATCGGTCACCAGACTGGGGGCGAGCTTTATCGAGCGTCGCTTATTCACATCGCGCACCAGTACTTTTCTCAGGACCAGGGGAAGTCCTGCTTGCTCAGCCAGGCCGTCTGCCTTGGTGGCCAGAACTTCAGCCACACCGGTGCCCACAGTTCCCAGGCCCAGTAAGCCGATGCCAATAGCCTTCTTGACTTGTTGTGTTACCTTCCCTCCAGAACCTTGTTTACTGCCCACGACAGCTTGCTTGCATCCAGGTGAGTCTCAACTGTGCTGTTGGCTGCCCATGCCTGTCTCCAGTCGCCGAGGCGTTTATCTATCAGTTTTCCCTTGACTTCCTCTTGGAGTTGACGCTCACCACTATCTATCACCATGACCAGCCAGTAGCCGCCGGTGGTTTGAACCGATGTGTCTTTGACTGGATCGCTCACGGTGTTGAGGGTAAGGTTGAAAGCAACTGCGTCGAAGGCACTACTGGTCATATTCCCCCGTTTCAGGCCGTCAAGCTTGCCTCCGTTGGTCTTGCTTTTATGCTGGGAATAGTTCCTGGCTAGAGCACTGAAGTTGGCGCCGGCTGCCAACTGCGCTTTGATCTGCTCTGCCTGTGCTTTGCTGGGCAGCAGCATAACCAGCGCGTTTATCGTCTGATTTTGCACACCAGTAACCTCTATGAGCCAATACCCCACCTTTTTGACCGCCGTTTCATCGTAAATGGGCTGGCTCAGCGTCGGCGGAGTAAGGTTGAAAGCGGCATTGGCAATCAAGCTATTCGGCATCAGTTCCTCGGGCAGCCAACCCAGGTCGCCTTCAATTGAGGAGTTATAGGAATACTCCTTAGCTAAAGCGGTGAAGTTGCCACCGGCCTCGATTCTGGCTATCAGCTCAGTAGCCACCTGCTGACTTTCTACAAGCATTACCTGTATGTGAGCTTGCTGCATTTTTGTATCGTTCAGACCTGCGCCAAGGTGGTCCCTGAGCTTCTCCTCCAGCAAAACAGCCGTGACCATGTCTCGATATCTCTCATCATACTCGTATTGTTTCAACCTCGCGTCTATCTCTGCGGCAGTGACCGTGATATTAAGACTCGGCGCTCCTTGCCTCAACAATTCACCGTCGATAATGGTGTCCGCCACCATGCTGGCAAAATAGCTGCCATATAAAGAAAGCGTTGAGTAGTTCATGCTCGCGGTCAAAGCATCCAGAGTCTTCACGAAGTATTCCATATTGAAGTCGGCGTCGTTGACTTCGATGACAACCTCACGCCACGCCGCCGTGCTGGCTTTATAGTCCTCATAGTACCCATAACCTACCCAGCTCGATATGCCAACCAGGAAGACAACGGCGGCGATTATCACGATTCGGCGTATCTTCATCTGCCGCTGCCATTTGGATAGCTGGTGCTTGGTGGGGGTTTGTTCAGGTGTAGCCTTCTTCTGTTTCTTAGCCAAGAGTCACAACCTCCCTATCTACGAAATTTTCTTTGTTGCGGGCACTATGATAACATATTAATAGAAATCACAGCGACGGGGTGTAGCGCAGCCCGGTAGCGCACCTGAATGGGGTTCAGGTGGTCGGTGGTTCAAATCCACTCACCCCGACTCTAGATTTGGGGATTTTGCCAGCAGATTGATTGTTTGCCCCTATAAAATCGTCGGACCTTTGTGCTGGCGATTCCTGTAATCCATCTACTGCGTGGCTATAGGCATCAGGCGTTACTCTGATACTTGAATGATCAAGACTGACAAAGAACGGCTGAAAGACAGTTAAGAGTATAACGACGTAATCACCTTCTTGGATTTTGGGGTCGGCGTTGCGTGAGACGCTATTTTGTTATTCCCTTCTTGCTCATTCTATTGCTATGGTGGTCTGGCCTATCTTCGATATGTTGCGTGCAGGCTCCTCTTGCTCTCCTCAGACGTATTTCATTTGGGACATCTTAGAGGTATAATTGAGTTATCGGAAAGCCGGTGAAGAGAATCCCTCCTACTAAAGAGGCAAAGTATGAAAATACCTGGTTCGAAAAGACACTATTACATGGCGAAGATTAGCATCCTTTTGATAGTGATAGCCTTAATCGCCGGGATGGGAGGCTGTCTTTTCCCCCGCGGTCCCCGAAACCTGGAAATACGGACCTGGTATGACTTGGAGGCCATCAGGGACAACTTGAGTGGCCATCATATTCTGATGAACGATCTCGATTCCACCACGGCTGGCTATGAGGAACTGGCGAGTCCGACAGCCAATGAGGGAAAGGGCTGGCACCCGATTGGCGGACCTGGGAGTGATGGGAGTGGACCCCCATTCACCGGGACGTTCGACGGGCAAGGATACGAGATCCGTGACCTGTCTATCAGCCTCGCTGGCATAGGTTACGTAGGGCTTTTCAGTATTGTTGGTGAGGGAGGACGCATCGAAGATATCGGCGTGGTGAACGCCTACGTGAATAGTACTGCGTATATTGGCAGTCTGGTGGGACTTAATCTTGGCACTGTGAGCAACTCGTATTCCACCGGCAGGGTGAGCGGCGCCTTGTTCGTTGGTGGCCTGGTGGGATACAATCAAGGCAGTGTGAGCAATTCCTATTCCACCGGCAACGTCACCAGCGATAACGGTGTCGGCGGTCTGGCGGGAGGGAATAGTGGCACTGTAGGTAATTCCTATGCCACCGGTGGCGTAACTGGCAGTGAGAGTGCCGGCGGTCTGCTGGGAACCAATAATGGCACCGTGGTCAGCTCCTATTCACTTGGCAATGTGACTGGCAATTCTCACGCTGGCGGTCTAGTCGGATATAGTGAAGGCACTGTGACCAATTCCTTCTGGAACACCGAAACCAGTGGACGGGCTACTTCAGATGGCGGAACAGGCAAAACCACTGCACAAATGCAGAACATCGCCACCTTCTCAGGCGCTTCATGGAACATAATCGCAGTCACCAATTCCAGCGTGCGTAATCCTGCCTACATCTGGAATATCGTCAACAATACAACTTATCCCTTCCTGAGCTGGCAACCGTAAGAAGAGGGCCCCCCTTTTTCCCAACGATATTACATCTGCTGACTTTGCCGGCCTAACAGCAATCAAATCTTGGATTTAGCGTTGCGTGAGCGACTTTTGCCGTTATCGGTTATTGATGATTTTATTGCTATGGTATTGTCAGTCCCCTGTTGTTGTGTCACAAGCATAAACCGAAGCCAGAATTCTGCTGGCAATCTGCTGACGGACATAGCGAAACTGGTTGTTACCAGTTGATATTTTGCGTACAAAATGAGTTCTGGGCATTTGACGCAGAAGTCCTGATTTCAACGCAAAGTGACCTATTGGG
>JALHUO010000154.1 GCA_022866545.1 Dehalococcoidia bacterium
ACTTTGAGGAGATCACTGGAGACCAAATATGGGATTGGTATGATTTGGATGCCATCAGAGACAACCTAGGAGGTAGCTACGTTCTAATGAACGATCTCGACTCCACTACTCCCGGTTATACGGAGCTGGCGAGCGAAACAGCAAATGGTGGAAAGGGCTGGCAGCCGACTGGAACTACTGCTGAAAATGATAGATTCGTCGGGAGCTTCAACGGTCAGGGATATGTGATATGTGACCTGGTTATCGACCGTTTTGATGAATCTAGAGTGGGGCTTTTCGGCGTAGTTGGAGAAGGAGCAGTCATTGGGAATATCGGCGTGGTAAACGGCAATGTGACTGGTCATGACGATGTTGGTGGTTTGGTAGGAAAGAATGAGGGCACTGTAGGCAACTCCTATTCCACCTGCCGTGTGATCGGTAACAATAATGTTGGCGGCCTGGTGGGAGATAATAGTGGCAATGTCAGCAACTGCTATTGCACCGGGAGAGTGACTGGTGGTTCGAGTGTTGGCGGCCTGGTGGGAGATAATAGTGGCAATGTCAGCAACTGCTATTGCACCGGGAGAGTGACTGGTGGTTCGAGTGTTGGCGGTCTGGTGGGACGTAATAGTGGCAATGTCAGCGACTCCTATTGCACGGGCATAGTGACTGGTGCTCGGAGTGTTGGCGGTCTGGTGGGACAGAATGAGGGTACTGCAAGTAACTGTTTTTCCAGCGCCAGCGTGACTGGTAATAACTATGTTGGTGGTCTGGTGGGAATGAATTCAAACGCTGTGAGCGACTCCTATGCCACCGGCAGCGTGACCGGTAATAATTATATTGGTGGTCTGATGGGAATGAATGAAGGCACTGTAAGCGACTCCTATTCCACCAGCAGTGCAACCGGCAATACACGTGTTGGTGGTCTGGTGGGACAGAATTCAAACGCTGTGAGCGACTCCTATGCCACCGGCAGAGTGACTGGCAATAAGCATGTTGGCGGTCTAGTGGGGAGGAATTTTGGCACCGTGAGCAACTCTTTCTGGGACACCCAGACCAGTGGGCAGCCTACTTCGTCTGGCGGAACAGGCAAGACCACGGCGCAGATGAAGGACATCACCACCTTCTCAGGTGCAGGGTGGAACATAGTCGCGGTCGCTGATTCTGGCACGGGCAACACAGACTACATATGGAACATCGTTGATGACGTGACATATCCCTTCCTAAGCTGGCAGCCGTAACTCTTCATATGACCGGATAAGTAGACTCGTCTGTGAGGGCATATCCCACTGATACACGCGCCAAATTGACCTCTTGACGGTGCCAAGGAGTACCATAATACTATAGGCTACAGATGTCGAAAAAACTAAACTGTTACGTGGAGAGATCCGGCATCCTTTTGATTACGGTAGCCTTAATTATCGGGATGGCAGGCTGTGGTCCTCTTTCCCAAAACCTGGAAATACGAACGTGGTATGATTTGGATGCCGTCAGGAACAACTTGCGCGGTCATCACATTCTGATGAACGACCTGGATTCCACCACTGCCGGGTATGAGGAGCTGGCGAGCCCGACAGCCAATCAGGGACAGGGCTGGCAGCCTATAGGAACCGAGAATGGTCTATTTGCAGGGACTTTCGATGGGCAAGGATACGAGGTACGTGACCTGTTTAGCAACCGTACTGACGAAATGTATGCGGGTTTTTTTGGTGTTGTTGGTGAGGAAGGCGTCATCCAGAATGTCGGCGTGGTAAGTGGCAATGTGACTGGTAACGATAATGTTGGCGGTCTGGTGGGACATAATGGCGGCACTGTAAGCAACTCCTATTACACCGGTAGCCTCACTGGTAATGAGTCTGTTGGTGGCTTGATGGGAAAGAATAGCGGCACTGCCAGCAACTCCTATTCCGCCAGCAGCGTGATTGGCAATGCGAATGTTGGTGGTCTGGTGGGAGAGAATACGGCCACCGTGAGCAACTCTTATTCCACTGGCAGCGTGACTGGCAATACGCATGTTGGCGGTCTGGTGGGAAGTAATTTTGGCACTGTGAGCAACTCTTTCTGGGACACCCAAACCAGTGGACAGCCTACTTCATCTGGCGGGACGGGCAAGACCACGGCGCAGATGAAGGACATCACCACCTTCTCAGGTGCAGGGTGGAACATAGTCGCTGTCGCCAATTCCAGCACACGCAACATAGGCTACGTCTGGAACGTCGTTGACCACGTGACCTATCCTTTCCTGAGCTGGCAGCCTGTTTAATACAACCAGCATTCAAATGTGGGGTGGGGCTTGTCCCCGCCCCTACGCATTGGCTTTGCTAAAATCGGGGCAACTACAAAAATCTGAAGCTAGACATTGAACAAAAAGGTCACTACATCTCCATCCTGGATGATGTAGTTCTTGCCTTCTGTCCTGAGCAAACCTCTTTTTCGTGCCTCAGCTAGATTGCCGCAGTTTGCCAAATCACTATAGCTGATAACCTCAGCCCGGATAAACCCCCTTTCCATGTCGGAGTGAATCTTTCCTGCCGCTTTGGGTGCTGGAGTTCCGCCCGGGATAGTCCAGGCCTTCAGCTCAGAAGAAACCGTGGTAAAGAAAGAAACAAGCCCCAGAAGACTATAGGAAAGGTCGATGACCCGATCCAACGCCGGTTTGCTTAGCCCCATGGCTTCACGAAATTCCTTGGCTTCGGCCTCGCTGAGTTGAGCTAGTTCCATCTCTAGCTTACCGCAGAGAGCGACCACGGCAAACTGGGGGTAAAGGGAACTTATCTCACCCTCCAATTGTGAAGCCTGTGGTATTTGCTCCTCTCCGATACTAAGGACTGCCAGCATAGGTTTGGCGGTAAGAAACTGATAGTTGGCTAACATTTTGAGTTCTTCTTTAGCCAGGGCTTGCAGTCTTATCGGTATGTCCTTCTCTAACTCCGCCTTAACCTTTTGCAGCAAAAGCTGCTCCTTTAGATAGGGCTCCCGCTCTGCCGCCTTGGCTCCTTTCAAGCTTGTCTCCAGTTTTTCCAGCCTTCTCTCCATAATAGCTAAATCGGAAATGGAGAGTTCTAGATCCAAAGAGGCTATGTCTCGTTTGGGCTCTATGCTTCCTTCAGGATGGGGAACCTTGTCATCTTCGAAAGCCCGGACTACCTGGAGCAAGGCATCAGCAGTAGTCAGGTAGTTCAGGAATTCTCCCCCTGCTCCTTCTTTGCCGAAGCCCTTGAGGGAACCGGCGACATCTATGTAACTGACCTCCGCGGGAACAGTCTTCTTCGGCTGGAATATGCCCTCCAGCACGGATAGTCGGGCATCGGAGACCTTAGCCACACCGATATTGGGAGCCAGTGTCGGGGAATAAGCGGCAACTTCAGCCTTGCCCTTGGTCAAGGCATTAAAGATAGTCGTTTTGCCGCTCTCAGGTACCCCGATAATGGCGACCTTCACGAGTATATCCTAGCATATTCTGGCTTTGAGCTTCTGCCGGGAAAAGTCGGTGCTGTGATAGAATACGAGCAAATGCTTTACATTCTTTATGGCCAGGACGATTTCTCCCTTAACCAGGCTTTGGAGAAGATCAAAGCTGATCTGGGCGATCGGGAGACGGTGGCGACCAACACCACCGACCTAGACGGTCAACATCTGACTTTAGGCGAACTCAGAAACAAATGTGGTGCCGCTCCTTTTCTATCGTCGCATCGCCTGGTCATAGTTGATGGCTTGTTAGGGCGCTTTGAAGAAAAACAAAGCAAGCCGCGATCCGCCAAAGGCAAAACGGGAGCCGGGCTCGGGGAATGGGAAGGCCTGGACTCTTATATCAGGCAAATTCCCGAGACGACCGTGCTGGTGCTGGTTGATGGGGAGGTGAAGGGCAAGAATCCTCTATTGAAGAAGCTTTCACCAATAGCTGAAGTAATGGCCTTCCCCTTGTTGAGAGGCAAGGATTTGAAGGCCTGGGTAAAACAACGGGTGAAAGGAGAGGGTGGTGATATCACCCCCCAGGCCGTGAATTTGCTCACTGAACTCATAGGTGGAGACTTATGGGCAATGGATGGTGAAATCCAGAAACTGCTTCTTTATAGCCAGGAGCGCCCCATCAGCGAAGACGATGTCAGGCAACTGGTAAGTTGTATCCAGGAGGCGAGCATCTTTGCTCTGGTGGATGCCGTGGCCGAAGGTCGAACCGAGTTAGCCCAACGGATACTTCATCGGCTGTATGATGAGGGTGTGCCACCACCCTATATCCTGGTCATGATTACCAGGCAATTCCGTCTAATAGCTCAAGCCAGGGATTTAGGACAGGGGTTGTCCCGTTTGCAGATTCAGGGCAGGCTGGGGTTGAAACAAAGCTATGTCGTAGATAAAACACTTAGCCAGGCCAAGTTATATGATTTTGAGGGCGTAAGGTGGGCTTACGATAAGCTTTTGGAAACCGACTTGGCCATCAAGACTGGCAAATACAGCGACAAATTGGCTCTCGAACTTCTGGTGGCCGAACTTGTCTGCCCGAATCCGTGAGTGGAGGTTGCGAGCTCTCTTCTTGCTGTCCTGAGTGAAACGAAGGATCTCCTCTCCCTCGATGGGAAATGATTGAGGCGATGGTGAATTTGCCCATTAGCCCGAAATGTTGCTCAGTTGTCCACTGAGAGATGTTGCTGCTCCTTAACCCTATGTACGTCCCGGGCACCGCAGCTTCTTGACGATTCCTTCAATAGTGATACAATAACATTGTAGGGGTGATACGCGTGAAGAGAGTTGGCGTCTTTCTGACGATAGTAGCCTTAGTTGTAGTGATGACAGGTTGTGTTGTTGGTGTTCCTGGTTTTACTGTTAAGTACAGCATTACGATCTCCAGTACCATAGGCGGCACAGTAACCGACCCCGGCGAGGGGCTTTTTCGCTATGCCAGGGGAACTGTGGTCAACTTGGTGGCGGAGCCGGACAGGGGTTACGAATTTGTTGGCTGGACCAGCAATGCGGGCGCCATTGCTGATATCCATGACCCCACTACCACCATGACCCTGAACCAGAACTACTGTTTTATCATCGCCAACTTTGATGGCTAGATTTGGCG
>JALHUO010000155.1 GCA_022866545.1 Dehalococcoidia bacterium
AGTGGCCAGCACAAGGTAAGCCGAAGGCCAGGCCGGACAATAGCAGATAAACGAAGTAAGGTTATTCGGGACGTTTGATTTTGTGACCTGGTATTCTGGGGACATAACACCTGATTTGTGGCAGGCCTGATTGGTATGGTGTCCCTGAAATTCGTGGCCAAGAGATATAATATTGCGGTGGGATCAGTGCAAGAAGAAACAGCCTCTGCGCAGAAGAGAGACTGTCGGGCCAGGGCTACTCACCCTGGCGCTGTTAATTATATCTTAGTGAAACAGTTAGGGGTTGGCAAGTGACCATGGCGGTCTAAAAGGCGGTAAGGGCAGGGCTAGCAAGCTAACAGCAAAACAACGGAGCGAAATAGCTAGGAGAGCTGCTAGGGCAAGATGGGGGATTAATCAATCAGGGTGAGGTGTTATAGCAATGACAGTGATGATCGGTATTCGCTTTCCGTCTTTGCTTGTTTCATCCGGTCCGTAATGCCAAAACACCCTATAAGCCCCCGGCGCATTCTGTTGAACATAGGCCTCAAAAACCTTAATCCCATAACGCCCGGTTAGGGATTGATACTCGTGGGTCTGCAAGGATTTCGAGCGGAGATTTGCTTCTAAGTACCTTAGAGTTTTCCTTACTTGTTTCTGTACACCCCTGAGAGATGGGTCATTCTCAATGATTGTTAGTTGCTTATCAGCTTCAAGCGTGAAACGTAGCTCACGGTGCGTCATTTACATGTTTTGCGAATGAGCCACGAGTTATTGTTTTCCCACTTAGTGACTCGCGTATGCCCCTATCGATCGAAGCTAAAATATCTTTGTTTTCAAATACCCATAACTCAGAAGCAGGTATGCTTGCCTGTGGGTCCAGTATTATCTGCCCAACGCTATTATGATATACGTAATAGGTAACACCCTCTCTCACTACTGTTTTGGGCAAAACCACTCGCTTCCTGGAATCCGGCGTAACAGGCTTACCCACTCTTACTAGATTCTGGTCTTTTATTATAGCTGCCATCTTATTTCCCCCTACACATTAGTTGGTTGCCTTGTGGGTTGAACCCATTTTGCACCATTTCCCACTATCTTCACCATCATCATAACATATGCCACAATTCTGTCAAATTTTTGTAGCGGCAGACTACATAGGTATTCAGGGGACATAACACCTGACTTGTAGCAGGCCTGATTGGTATAGCGTGCCTGGAATTCTAAATTCGGACGTTTATGCCATGACAATTCTTAGATCAGCAGTTGCAGTGCTACTCTTTTCCCCCTTTTTCGCCAAGCACCCCCATCTCAGATAGAAATCTAGATGGTTCTTTTAACCATCCCCGATATCTTTCTGCATAACTTAGGGTCAGAGTTTCGATAGTTCTTGTGATGGCCACGAAACAGTTGCGCCGTTCCTCTTCCATCTCTAAACTAGCGTCACCCCTTTGTCTACTTTGGAAGGAAGGTAACTCATCTTCAACAAGTCCGATCAAATACACATGCTCAAATTCTTTACCTTTTGCTCCATGGATTGTCATGAGAATTACTGTGTCCGGTTGAGGAGGCGATTCTTTGGAATGAATCTGGAGTTCTTGGAGAAATGCCTCCAGCGTTAGTTCATCGCCCAAAGACTCTGTTATATCCAGCATTAACTCTCCCCAAACAGAGCGTTCCTCTTCGTAGCGAGCGAATACTTCAGTGGTCTGATCATCTTCTTCTTGGCGCTGGGCTTCTATTAACCTACCGAACCAGTCTAGCGTGGATTTACTAAACGCACGAAAATCTGTTCCGCCACTCAAGAACTGTGCTACTCGGTCAACCCCCTCTCTTGCTAACATACCTAAAGGTTTCTGACGCATGTATTTGACCCATTGATGAAGATAGCCAAGATTGGACGCACGTGCCTGTATAACAATGTCTTCTGAATCGATTTCTACCTGAGTAAGTTGTGCAAAGGAACCGCATATGGCTTCCAGGTAATGCAGATTCTGTTTGTCATTGGTAAGACGCAGAATAGAGTGCAGCCACACCAAGGGTCCGCTTTCGAACTCATCTTTCCGCTGAGATATTACAGCAGGTACTCCCTCACTACACAATGCTTTCTCAGCACGTTCAAGTATCCGACGGCTTCTTCCCAAAATGGCGACAGAGCCGAGGTGACGAGAGTGAAGCCCTTTGATGTCCCTCGCCACTTCAGACACTTCAGCGTCAAGATCTGAAAGACGCTGAAGCAAGCGGACAGTCTTCCCCACCGATTTAGCGCGAGCCGCCTGAAGCGGTTGCTTGTCAGGCCTCCTTAAGAAGTTGTGTCGGATTAGGTTATTAGCCATTTCGACAATTTCCGGCGGGCACCGGTAGTTGGTAGGGATCTGCACAACCATCGCCGAATAATCGGTTAGAAATTCATCTATCCGTTTGTGGCTAGCCCCATTCCATTGGTAGATAATTTGATCGTCATCGGCAACTATAAACAGATTCTTAGACTCATTTCGAGTAAGAGCACGCAGCAGACTATATTGAGCCTGATTTGTGTCTTGGAATTCATCAACGCAAATATAGGGATATACGGTCTGGTAGCGTTTAGCGAATGCAGGAAACCTCGCAAATAATTGATACGCCTTTAAGATTAACGAGCTGAAGTCAAGGGCATTGCGTTTGGCCAGTTGCTCTTCATAAGCTGGATAAACGATAGCCATTACTTCACCCAATTCCGGATCTTGAAATTTATCACGGCATGCTTCTGGCAGGATAAGACGTGATTTAAGACGTTGTATAACGGGTAGCGTTTCTTTATGGATATCTCTTACTAGATTAGATTTGTTTTTGGCTTCGTCAACAGCATCATTCAATATAGCCTGCAGATCTTCGTCTTGCCCATATATATTGAAATTCGGATTGACGTTCAAATGGGTCCCATGTTGTCGCAAAACATCTGCGCAGAATGAATGGAAAGTGCCCAAGAAAATGCGTCCCTCTTGCCCTGGCACGTAGTTTGTCACACGGTTTCTCATCTCGTCGGCGGCTTTGTTGGTGAAAGTCAAAGCGAGAACACGGAAATTTTCGTCTTGACTGGAATCGAGGATGTGCGCAATACGACAGGTAAGAACCCTAGTCTTCCCCGAACCGGGGCCCGCCAAGACTAAAAGAGGGCCTTCATCCCAATCCGCGGCCTTCCTTTGAATTGGGCTTAACTCTTTCCAAGCTGCCGTGAATTCCTTGGTACTCATGATACAGCCTTCGCAACTATGTCATTTATAGCTGTGCCAAGAAACTGTGGTACCCTTGTCCCGTCAGTTCCCATAGCTCGAAGTTTTTCGATCAAGGAGATAATGTAGCCCATCTTACCTCTACTTATACGGGAAGCTATTTCGCCCTCAAATCCCGCCTCACCTTCCTTAGTAGTGAGAAGGACACCTTGTTCCTCAAGAATCTCTCTGCAATCATTGGCAAAACCGTTATTAACAAGAAACTTCTCCAACTCCATCTCACTTCCCGGGAGTGGCCTAACAAGCTCATCGCATTCATTCCCTGTCAGCCCGCAGTCTTTCACTTGTTCGATGAATTTTTTTCCTTCACGGTCGTTATCACAGATCATAATCCACGGAATTCCGAAAGCTCGTGCCAAGCCTACAAAAGCAGTTGGCGAGCCATTGTTTTGAAAGTCAATTACTGCCACACCTGCACGATCCAACGGCTTGCCCAGTAATTCGGCAAAGTACCGCAGCAATAGGTATTCGCACTGACCCTCGCAAAGCAACCACGCCCGAGCAAAGAGTATTTCTCCTCGAATACGCTTTGCAAAGGTGTCCAACTGATTGAGGTCATCATTGCTTAGATACAACTGTGACTCATCTCGAAGCTGCTTGAGCCTAGCATGAACGCCGCTTTGCCCTGGGTAGATCTTAAGCAACTGGCGGTATTCCCTGTCTTCCATCCGTCCGTTCGCAGATAGTGTTGATGTGCCACTATGGTAAGAAAATTTGGTTGAGTTATCCGTGCAGAACCGCACCAACTCTTCTGCTTGGGGAACCATAGCCGTGAAGCGTTGCTTAATATAGACGACTTTAGATATAGGACCATCTCGGCGGAACATCCGGATCTTTTTGAATGGAATTTCTTGAATGAAATAGGGTGAGTGGCTTGAGATAATCTTCTGTCCCTGGATCCTATCCAGATTCGCCGCAAGGGCGCGAGTGGCTTGAGGGTGGAGGTGCGCCTCTGGCTCCTCTAACGCTAATATAGCCTCTGTTTCCGGATGAAACACCGGCTTCAGAAACACCTTGAAGTAAGCTTGGAACAGGAAGATGACAGCTAAGCTCTGCATTCCATCTCCATACCGTGAAAGCGGGAAGTCAATTTCAGCTCCACTAGCTTTCATGACCACCTGCGATTTTGACATCAAGTCCCATGGCTTGATAGGTAAAGCCTGTATTGAAGTGTTTTGTCCGAGTCCTAGCTCCATCACTGTCTGAACTTCCCCCAGTGACGCCACTACCTGTTCAAGTCTTGGGTCTGCTTTCAGCAATTCAGCATTAAGTCGCTCAAGTTCCTCACTAAGAGTCTTTCTTTGCGCCTCACTAATCTTCAACTCACGAAGTATTCGACCCCAGAACTGAGACCGCGGGGCAAACTCATTATCTGCGTCGCGTACGGCAGATAAGTAAAACAACCGGATGTAAGGCAAGAATGTCCCTAAGTTGCCAATTCTAGCGCCTCTTCCTCCTAGCGGTTGACCATCCAGCGCCAGAAAGTCCCATTTGGAGACGATTTCTCCGGCAGCCTGATCATATTTACTTGATAGCCGCAGCCCTATGGAATCCAAGTCCGTGACGGGATCCGTCTGGATAAAATCATTGAGAGCTTGAACTAGCGAAGCCGGCCACTCCTCGGGCATATCTTCTCGAAACCACAATTCTATGATAATCCCCTCACAAGTCTGGGGTGAGTCTCCAGCTTTGCACATGTGGTAGTCGTACTCATCGAACGGTGTTCCTCCTCGACCAGGGATGCTCCGAGGTAACGCAATCCTCAACGCATCAAGGAAAGCCGTCTTGCCTGAGTTATTCTCTCCAATCAAGACGGTGCTATCGTCGATTGGAACGGTCGTATCTACGAGACAACGGAAGTTCTTTATGGTGACTTCTCTGAGTTTCATTCTGGTTCTTCACACAGTGTCTATTTAACCTCGTACAGCTTCGGAACTTCGTCATGGTGGTGGTTGATGGCCTTGTATTCTGGGTAAATAATACCTAATTTGTAGTAGGCCTGATTGGTACGGTGTCCCTGGAATTCCACAGTAACTATTCCTCGGTGAAATAATCCAAATCTATCTTCTTGACTTCGTAGTTGACGGATGGGGTTACACCGACGTTGTGGTCAATCATATGTTGCACAAGGGTGTCACCATCAATCAAGACAATCTTGTTATCCACCCGAGAGGCAAAATCGACAGCTTCCTTTGAAAAGTTCGAGGTGGTCATGAAGATGCCCCTCTTTGCATGCTGCCCTTGCAGAGCGCCTGCGAATTTCTGAATTTCTGGTCGTCCGACAATTCCTTCCCATTTCTTTGCCTGTACGTAAATAACGTCAAGGCCTAATCGGTCCTCATTGATGATGCCGTCAATCCCTTCATCTCCACTTCTTCCTATCGCCCTGGCAGCCTCTTTGCGACTCCCCCCGTACCCCATCGCGACCAAGAGGTCTATTACGATGTTCTCGAACTGCGTGGGAGAACTTGCTTTAAGCTGCTGGAGAAGCTCACCAGCAAGGTTATTCTTCAGATCTTGATAGGCATTCGCAAGAGCCTCTTCGGGTGTTGTTTCTGGCTCCTCTTGACCCGGCTGTGCTGGTCTTTCACGCCTAGTGCTCTGAAATGCCCTGAACTCCTCAAATTGCTCAAGAAATTTCACATCAATTTTCGCCGGGTTCTGCTGTAATACCTTCAATCCTCTTTGAGTTATGCGAAAGAACCCTCGCCGTGTAGACTCAATCAGACCTGCTTTCTTCAGATATGTGCGAGCCCAGCCGACCCGATTATCAAAGATTGCCTGCTTCCCGCTTGGCAAAAGTTCATGCAGCTCTTCTTGGGTGACGTTGAATCCACTAATCAACGAATCGATAATTTGTCGCAACGAATGCTCCTGTTTATCTTCTAAGAGCTGAAGTAAAGGAAGCGTTATCTGTTGAAAAACTGGAATAGCCATGAATCTTAGTCTCCTTGTCTGGGTATTACATATTTATTATATCATATCTAGTACGCCCCACCTCGTGCGTATTACGGGCGTCTTGTACTCACAGGCTAGCCATATGTTTGTTCGGTGGAACAATGCGTGATTTTGACCAGGCCTCGTTGGTATGGTGTCCCTGGAATTCGTTAGATTCCTTTCACAGTAATGTCTAATTCATGCCGGGCAAGTAGCTCCTGCACAGCTTTGCCCAATCCTTTGTTCAGCTTATCCGCGCCATCTTGTTCGGTAATGAAGACCAAACCTTTTAGTTTCTTAGCGTGGCGCTGATTGTAAATGATGACTTTGAAAATGTCTCGGTAGAACTCGTGGTGTGGATTCTTGCCAGAGACTTTCATTTCATATGCCATGTTGACAGAGTGGTCGATGAGGTCTATCTTTTCGTTTAGTCCCTCTCTGATAAGCGCCTCACACTCTATCTCATTGCAAACCGCATCTTGTTGCCAAGCTTCTGTAACCTTGGTTGCCTGTTTGTCCCCTGTACTCTCGTCTGAGGTACTCCGCCAGTGCTGTCCATATGCCAGCCTTGCACTTTCAATGATTTTGTTGTCTTTCATAGCAGCCACCCCCTTCCATATGTACATATGGTATTCGAGGCACATTATATCTGATTTGTGGCGGGCCTGATTGGTCTGGCGTCCCTGGAGTTCGCGGTTTGCTCATTGTTTCTGCTCTTCGGTAAATGACAACGCTAGCGTTTCAGAGACAATCATGTGTGGTCGGTATACCTTGGCCATTCACCGAAATGCGCAAGGTATTGCTTGTGTAATTCTTCTTCGACAGCACTAGGCCTGTCGGTCTCAGCCCATCTTATTTCAATTTTGCTAACGTCTTCATTAGCGCGGATGCGTTTGCCTGCCGAATGCTGCGTCTTGCCTTTGATCAGCCCTTGCCTGATCCTCATGCGTAAGTCTGAAGCCTTGCCTATGGTCAATCGTTCTAGGTTTTGCTCCAACCTTACTTCGTAGACCCCTGGTTTTCCGGTGGGTATGCGAATCCCACCAGAACGAGCGTCTCTCATCAAGTCATTCCAAGACGCCCATTCGCTCCATTTAAGACGGACCGGGGGAATATGGATGTCTTGAGTTTCCATATTGCACAACCATTCCTTCCTTACAAACTCTGCTCACAGATTATACTTCTCTCCAACCAGAGGAACAATTGCACAAATGTCAGTTTTGTTACGTTCGCTAAGCGTGTTGTCCTTTGTACCCACCCAGGCTATAATGCTCAGGACTGCCTATTCTCAATGAGAGGATTTCTGATGTCGGGGAAGCTTCAATGGCATCATCCTGGAGGTAAGCTCCGTGAGCTTGGGCCTGAAGCAGTTAGTGATGCCGAGCTTCTAGCTATATTAATCTCACCAGGCATCAAGGGCAGGCCAGCGGCACAAATCGCCGAGGGCATTTTGGCCAGATTCGGCTCCTTCAAGGGCATGGCAAATCAACCCCTGAGCAAGTTCCTGGAAATGAAGGGGTTAGGGGACGTAAAAGCCATCAGAATCGCCGCTGCCTTCGAAATCGCTAGGCGTATTGTCAATGAGGTCTTGGCAAACCATGAGAAAACCTAAAACCGGCTCAGTTCGAGTCCCCAGCCCTTATGAATCTACCACATGGAAAGCCGAGCGTTCCGCTGCCGCAGTCCTGATGCACTGGATGCGTAACATTATCGAAAAGAAGGGGCTTGACCTGGGATTGCCCGATGTGGATACCTCTGGTACAGACAGGAAATCACCAGACTTGGTAATCTACGAATCCCGCCGCAGCCAGAATGTTCTGTGCGTCATCGAAGCCAAACCGCCTTACTTTGATGTCTTTGACTATGAGCAACTCAAGAAACCAGCCTGGGAAAAGGCAAATGCGCGGCGCGCTAAATACTTCGCCACCACAAACTTCAAGGAACTCATTTGGTTTAGCACACAAAAAGCCAATGCCCAGCAGTCTGACGAAATCATCAATAGATACCACCTTTCCGAACTAGAAAACCTCGACCTCATTGAGGAGGCGAGATATAAGGAAAACATTATCAGACGGCTTGAGATGTTCCTTACCACGCTTCACGACGTCTATACCGGCAAGAAGCATGAACCAAAGCTAGCCATAGACGAGCTTCTTATCTACAGAATCCACGATAAGATAAGGAGGCTTGCCGGATATTACACCACCATAATCGAAGACACATGCCACAAAGACACCGGCTTCCTCTCGCAACTGGGCAAATGGTTCGTGGAGCAGGGTTGGGACTTCACCCTCCAACCTCAAGATTTCGATAAAACAGCGCGGCAGACCGCCTACCTACTGGTGAACAAAATCCTATTCTACGAAGCCCTCCAGTCAAAGAGGCCACATGACCTAGCTCCCCTCGAAATACCACAGGGTTTGTTCAAAGGAGCCCAGCTGGAAAAGGTTCTGCAGAGCTTCTTCGATGAAGTTCTCAAGATAGACTATGAGACGATCTACACCACTGACTTCATCGATGGCATCGCGTTCCCCGAAGCCAAAGAGGTAGTCAAGGAAATAAGAGAGCTGGTGGATATACTCAGGCAATACGATTTCGCCAAGCTCGGCTATGATGTCATCGGCAGGATTTTTGAACGGCTCATCCCCCAAGATGAACGCCACAACCTAGGCCAATATTTCACCAACCCCGATGTGGTCGACATCATAATAGAGTTCTGCCTGCAGGGTAAAGACGATAAAGCTAAAGTCTTCGACCCGTCCTGCGGTGCCGGCACATTTCTGGTCAGAGCTTATCAACATAAGAAACTGATGAACCAATACCAGAAGCATGAGGATATACTCGGTAGACTATGGGGCAATGATATCGCTAAGTTTCCGGCTCACCTTGCCACCATAAACCTGGCTATCAATGATTTGGCTTCAGACAGAAACTATCCCAACATACTTCAGGAGGACTTTTTCAATCTACTGAGCACAGAAGGCGGCTTTGATGTGCCTCTCAAGTGGCGTAAGGCAAGGGCGATGACACTACACTTAAAAGAAAGAGAGGTTGAATATCCTCGCTGGTTCGACTGCATCGTGGGCAATCCGCCTTATACCCGCCAGGAGGAGATAAGCGAAATAGCTCCCAAAGATAGAGGTTACAAAGAGAGCCTCATATATAAAGCTCTGTTCGACAGCAAGGACAAGCAGCTCGCCGAAATCTCCAAACGGGCTGGTGTCTACGCTTATTTCTTTGTCCACGGCACCAAGTTTTTGCGGAATGGCGGCAGGTTCGGCTTCGTCGTCTCCAATTCCTGGCTTGACGTCGACTACGGCAAAGGCTTGCAGGAATTTTTCCTTAACAACTACAAAATCATCGCCATCATCGAATCCAAGGTCGAGCGCTGGTTCGAAGATGCCGACATAAACACCTGCATCGTAATACTGGAGAAGTGCTCCGGTGAGGACAGACGCCGCCAGCGCCATGAGAACATCGTTCGCTTCGCCTATCTCAAAAAACCTCTGCGCTATTTTATCCCACCAGCGCAGGATATCTGGGACAGGCAGGTTCAGAGACGCAATGCCATACAGGACAAATTCATCAAGACCGTCACGGCTCATAACGAGCTATATGATGACGAAGACATAAGAATCTATCCCAAAAAGCAAGCTGAGCTATGGGAAGAAGGCTTTAACCTGGAGAAAAACAAATATATCGGCTCCAAGTGGGGCAAATACTTAAGAGCCCCGGACATCTTCTTCAAGATTCTGGAGAAGGGCAAGGACAAGCTGGTGCTATTCAAACAAATCGCTGAAGTCAAATTTGGCATTAAAACTGGTGCCAACGAGTTCTTCTATTTAACTGAAGAGGAGATAAAGAGGCGGCGAATTGAGAGAGAATTCTGGATGCACCAGGACGATGAAGGCAATTGGACACCCAACTATATCATAAAAAGCCCCAGAGAATGCAAATCTATAATTGTTAAGCCTGAAGATTTGAAATACCGGGTGCTGATGATTCACAAAGAAAAGAAGGAATTGAGAGGCACCAATGTCCTTAGATATATTCGGGAAGGCGAAACCAACGGCTACCATCTGAGACCAACCTGTGCCTCAAGACAAAGGTGGTATGATTTAGGTAACAGATCACCAGCTAGGATTAACATTAATTACCTAATTAATGATGTCGCACGTGCATTTACCGGTGCTTTCTGGGCTAGCGATGATTTTCAGGAAATTCACACGAAGGCAGACATTGCACCATTCCTCAATTCTACAGTATTTTGGCTGATACAAAATCTGTCCGGGAGGACGTCCTTCGGAGGAGGACTACTCAAGGTCCAAACCTACGAATTCGAGCAGCTTTTTGTTTGCAAAGATGCCGGACGTGCTCACAATCTCACACAGCAGTTTCAGTACTTGTGTGAACGATCCGTGGAATCCATTTTCTCCGAACTCGGCGCTCCTTCGCCCGAAGAGGTCTCTCTGGACAAGGTCAAACCTGACCGTCGCGAACTGGATAAAATCATCATGGGCGAAATACTGGGCTTAACTGATGACGAGCAGCTCGAGGTCTACCAGGCGGTTATTGACCTGGTGAAATCGCGACTGGAAAAGGCTAAGAGCTTCGGCAAGAGAAAAAAGAGCAAGGAAGGCATTGACGTTGACTTGCTGGTGAAAACAGTTATGGAAAAGGTTGGCGACGAGACGTTAAGTAAGTTCTATAAAGAGAAAGTTTTAAGCCAAAAACCGCTTTATACCAAGACTTTGCCCAAGGCAACCGACGAAATCGAGATTAAGCAAAGCCTACTTGGTTGGCGACTCTATTCAGGCAAGAACGATATTGATTGCGCCTCCGAGCCTGAAGCCCGCTACCTCAAGGTCTGGCTTGAAGCAGGTATGCAAGAGGTCAGAGTGCCCAAAGATGAAGCATACCTGAAGACAATAACCTCTGAACTAGAGAGCCTTAAAGCTAAAATAGAAGACGCAATTAACGCCCACCTCAGCTTCATCGCCAATCCCAAAACCAGAGACAGAATCCTGCGCCAATTATGGCTTCAGATGACCAAAGGATTGGCGAGTGAATGAGGCTTCGCGGGCTATATGGGTTTCCTGTGCTTAACCTTCTGACATACCCGTTAAACATTACGTTAAAAAACTCAGGCAGGCGCGATGGTCTCAGGCTTCGAGCAGATGCTCCTGTTAAAAATACCGGCAAAACAAAGTATGAGTATCTAGAGAAACACGTTAGCTTTTTCTTAAGGAGAGGAAGATCCTATTTCCCACGAAGATGAGCACAGCCAGGACGACAGCAATGCCGACAAATCTCAGTATGCTGTTCAGGTTATAAGGTACAATTGCATATACCATCGTCCCCATGCCACCTAAAATCAAGCCGGCCCCGAAGATAGCCAGTCTGTGTCGAATGAAGGTGCCCACGACAGCAAACGCCATCCCCAGAGGTAAGACAACGAAGAATACGTTCCTGGCGTGTACCTGTGAATCCAGCCAGGATGAAGGATCAGGATAAAAGGCATCGACGCCCGCGATGACAAGCGCAATAATCGAAGCCGCTATAGCCATAACGTAAATAACTTTCAGAACACGCATCTATTCCCTCCTTTGAGGGTTGCCAATGTCCGTTTATTATTATCTCTCTTATTCAATTATATCACTAATTACCAGAAAATGGTAGCCGTTAAGGGAAAACCCTGAACAAAGGCCAAAGTGACAAATCAGGAGGCAAGAGATTGGAGACTGGAGACTAGAGATTAGAAATTGGAGACCGAAGTTAGGTTCTGGCATTCGGAATTCCCTGTGCGTTGATGCTTCGCCGGGGTTCTATCCCTCGGTAATGTTTCTCTTTTTTCTTTCGCAGCACCTGTATTACGGAGGGTTACCAGACTGCAAGGGCAAATATGGAGCCACATAGCTATCAAGCATCTGCTTTAGCTCGCCAAGCACGGCCTCAAGAGGTGGCAGCGCGACAACCTGCTGACCGAGGTCTTTGTCCCAATACCTTTTGATTGCGGCTGGATTCCCAGGGAGAAAATCTGCCGCAGTCGTGACCCTCAGCCCCTTGTGCCTGAGTTTCTTCGCAAGTACCGTTCCCAGTAGCTCTAAGTCCATCCGGGAGCGCTGTTCTTTTAGAAGCCTCCACACATCGTAATAGTCTCTTGACTTGCCCCGTTCTACCAGACTGCGCATCTTCTCGGCCATCAATTCCTCCAGGGGATACACCCGAACTGATCGGTCCTCATCGGGGAAGGGTGCAGTCAATACCTTTCGGAACTGGGGTTCAAGGCATAATGGTTCATCGAAACTTAAATCCATATAGATCATAGCCGGGTAGGCCAGGGAACTGACAAACTGAGTTCGGACACGGGCATAGCCATCTGGCTTATGAAGCATCCTGGTGGTAAGTAAGATGCGAGACGACTGTTCCACCTGACGATACCACGTGTCAAGAATTTGTCTTAACTCTTCCCCTGTCATATTGCGTCTCACGGTGAAATCCAAATCCTCCGAATAGCGCCAGCCCGGGAAATAGATTTTGCGCAGGGCAGTGCCTCCCTTGAATATAAAGAGTCCCTCCAGTTCAGGCAACTGCGATAGAGACTTAAGCACTTCCGTAAGGACATAGTCCTTTTCCAATACACCTAAAGCCACCTTTTCGCGGTTTGCCAGCCGGTGTAACTCAGACCGGGATAGAATCATGGTTCCCTCCACTGAAGGAGTTCATTCTCCGGAACGTTTACCAGGACTTTCCAGCGTTCGACATAGCGGCCCTCAGGACCCGCCAGATTATCGAGGGAGGTGTAGCTGTTACTGATATTGTCACGTAGAAGAGTGATAGCTTCCTCTGTGCCAACATCGAGCGTTTCCAGCAGATAGCCCAGGCGCTGGACTACTGCTCTGTTTCCGTTCCTACGCGCATACTCAGCCATCTTGACAAAGTCAAGCTCATCACGGCCATAGGAGAGCGCTTTGGCTAGCTCCGTCACACCACCACAATAGTCCAGGCGGTTAAGGCAGTCCACGATTGTCTTCTCTCGCTCTGAGATATTGACCCGATAGCCGTCCAGTGTGATTTCTGTGGCTCCAAAGAACCTGCGGTCAGACATGTAGACGAAGCGGTAGGTCACACCGGAAATTTCCAGCGCCGATTTCAACTTACGATGAGTTGAGGCTATAAAGACAGTCCGGCTGACCTGTTCGGTGTAGCCATAGTGATTGAGAGCACTACGAAATCCAATATAGTAGGGCTTGATAAGGTGTGAGGCGATTATGAATTCGTGTTCAGTCCATTCACCTTCACGTCCGGCTTCAAACGGTAATATGAGGTACTTGCCCTTTTCTATGCGTTGCAGCCATCGCCGCTTTGCCAGTGTGGATAGCAAATCGCGTAACCCACTATTATTATTGCCGTAAATTTCAGCAGCATCATCCAGGGCAAAGATGCGCTTTCCGCGACGAAGCAACTCTGTCAAGAGGTTACTTCCCACATCGCCAAGTGTTCTTATGTTTCTCGTCATGATTGTCAGCTAACTCCCGACAATTATAGCATAACACCTTAATGGTCTGTCAATGGTTGGCAACATTGAATTGAAAGGTGAGGGAGAATGTGCGCCTACCTCTGGGGCTTGAGAATCGCCTCTGGGAAAACAGGGGTCAGGGAGCAATCAAGAGAATTCAAAAATCAGAATGACAACCCAGAAGGCAAGGCCGGGACAGGCTCAAATGACAAAGCTCAAAATCCAAATGTCTAAATGCCAAGACCGTTTAGATACTAGATATTAGATATTAGACAGTAGAAAGTCGGATTTGGCCGAGGAGATTGCCGCGCCGCCTTCGGCTCCTCGCAATGACAAACAGAAGTGATCTGTTTCCGCGAGCCCTGTTCCGAGCGTAGCTGCCGAATATCGAACCGCATGCTCAGAGATTGTCGGGCCTGCCGATTGCCTTCGATGAATCTTCCCTTCAGGATGACGCCGTTTCCTCACCGCCTACCGGCAGAGAACGCAGGCGAATCCGCGTATCCTCAAGCACTACAATGCTGCCCTCTTCTAAGCTTCTCCGGACGCTTGCCAGATTGGCTAAGAGAGAAGCTACCTGATTATCAGGGTGCCTTGACGAACGACGAAACAGAACTACAGAGGGCTTTGACTCCTGACGCAAAGCCAGCAATGTACCGAAATCGGTGTCTGCCGAAATGAGAACACGCCCCTCGTCGCGAGCCCGTTCCAAAATCTCGCTGTCAGTTGCAGTCTGCATATCATAGTCCCGGACATGAACAGCATCGTGACCCGCTTCACGGAGTCCAGCGGCAACTAGCGGCGACAGGGCATTATCCACCAGAAACTTCATGGCGCTACTACCGGCAGCTCCCGCTCCTTGACCGCTTCGGCAGCATAGCGCAACGCTTCACGGATATCTTCTTTTTTGAGGTCCGGGTAGGCTCGAAGGATTTGAGCTCCGCTCATCCCTTCAGCCACCATGCCCACAATAGTAGCCACAGGAATGCGCAGCCCCCTGACGCAGGGGACACCACCCATCTGCTCGGGGTTAACAGTAATTCGCTCAAATTTCATCTTGCTTGCCTCCGCTGTCTATCATAAGCGAAATCTGCCAAACATACAACTCGCATCGCCTCGTTACCACGGAAGTCAATCACGTTTGCAGCGACGCGCTCCGGCTGAGGCCCGAAGTACCAAACGAGGGGAAATTCTAAGCACGAAATACTAAATCCTAAACAATACCAAGAATCAAAGGGCAAAAGTTGAACAAACCCAAATGTCAAAATCCAAATGACAAATGAAGGCCAAAGCCCAAATGACAAAGCTATTCGGGAACTGGAGTTTCGGGTCTAGCCATGAGATTGCCGCGCCCCGAAAAGTCGGGGCTCGCAATGACACGGGAGGTTAGTGCTCCTGTCAAAAGTACCGGCAAAACAAGGTATAATAACGGAAAGCGAAGCCAAAGCCAGGCGACTCCATAACGAGCATAAGGCCCGCCAGGAATCGAAAACTGAAGGAGACACTGAACTTGTCAACCTTAAGAAGAGAGAGGAAAGGAGTGAAATGAAGGAAAACGCGTTCAGGAAGTATCTCAAAGGGCGCAAACTGAGTGCGACAGTAATAGAGTCCTCAGTAGCGGCCGTGAGGGAATTCGAGAAGTATCTGAGGAAGAGGAAGACTACGCTCAAATCCGCCGGCCTGGACGTGCTCAGGGACCATATTTCCCTGCTCATAGAGGAAGAGAAGAACTCGAAGGATAGACTGGTCGCCATCGCCCGCTATTGCTATCTCGTGAAGAGAAATGACCTCTACATCTACTTCACCGGACTTCTCGGCGCTTCAGACGTGTTGCCCGGAATTGGTGAAAGATTGGCGACGATCGCTGGAAAGGCCACCCATCGGAGGGTCTTTCATGATTTAGAGATGCCGCCTCTGGGTTCGCCGCAGGACAGCTACCCAAAGCTGACCAAAATGGTCCTGGATAGAATGGAAGCCGAGTTACCGGCCCGGACGTGCCGGCACATTCTCACCTGGAACTACCACAACATCCCCATTGAGGCGTTCAAGGAGAGCAAGGAACGTTTTGAAAAGGCTGCCAGCATCGACGAGTATCTCAAGGGCGAACATAGGAGGCTCATCGAGGAACTGGAAGACTGCATGAGAGAAGGACGACCGTGGTTCGAGCAGGAGATCACTCCCGAAGTCGTGGAGTTCGTGAGAGGCAATCAGGAAATATGCACCGGGCTCAGACGAGGTGACAAGGTCTACCTGACCAAGATACCCTATGCCCCCAAACAATTCCTGAAGGAAAAAGACCCTGCCATGAGGAAGTACTATGCGTGCCACTGCCAGCTTGTCAGAACGGCTTTGCGCGACGGTAAGCCCAGGATACCGGCCACCTTCTGCTATTGCAGCGCCGGCTATGAGAAACTCCATTTCGACGCAATCTTTGGCGAACCCGTGGAAGTCGAACTGCTTGAGACACCGCTGAAAGGCGACGCAAGATGCCGTTTCGCCATCAAAATCCCGAAAAGCAAGATGAAATAGGTGGCTGACAAAGGGGATTATTGGCACGAGGCCTGAACAAGCTCAAATGACAAAGCTCAAATGTCAAGGCCATTTAGATACTAGATATTAGATATTAGAAAGTCGGATCTGGCCATGGCGATTGCCGCGCTTCCCCTTCGCTATGCTCAGGGCTTCGGCTCACCGCAATGACAAGCAAGCGGGGCCCCTTTCATAACTCCCCTGGCCCCATGAAATCCTATTTCACGGGGCTGGCCCCTCTGATCCCTTCAGCAAGCTCAGGGCAGGCACTTCGACTTCGCTCAGGACACGCCTTAAGAGGGGCACGGCACGAGGCTAAAGCCTCGCGCTACATTCATAACTCCCCTAACCCCTCTTATCCTAAGAGGGGTGTCAATGCCAGGGGGCCGCATCTTTGTTGATGGCGGCGCCGGTATGTAATAGACTATCCCATAACCGGCCAAGCAATGATGAACCCCTTTTTCTTTGTCATACTTCTGGCGCTCATTGTTGAGTATGCCACAGGACTGGTTGCAGATGTGCTCAACCTCAAGTCGCTGAGGTCAGAACTGCCTCCCGATCTCGAAGGGATCTATCGACCGGAGGACTACCGCAGGTCTCAGGAATACATTCGCACCAACACCCGTTTCGACTTCGTAACCGGCGCATTCGGCCTGGCTGTCCTGCTTGCCTTCTGGCTTGCCGGCGGGTTCAATTACCTCGACCAGATAGTCAGGTCCTGGGGCTTCGTTCCTATCGTAAACGGGCTGTTTTATATCGGCATTCTCATGGCGGGCTACAGCCTGCTTATGCTGCCCTTCGGCATTTATGACACATTCGTAATCGAGGAGAGGTTCGGCTTCAACAGGACCACCCGGCGCACATTTGTGCTGGATATGGTCAAGAACCTGGGCCTGTCGGCACTGATCGGCGGCGCCCTGCTGAGCGGCGCTCTGGCCCTGTTTCAATATGCGGGCTACCAGGCCTGGGCCTACTGCTGGATGGGCTTCGTCGTATTCTCTCTGATCGTGCAGTACGTAGCTCCGACGTGGATCATGCCGCTGTTCAACAAGTTCAGTCCGCTGCAACCGGGGGAGTTAAGAGAGGCCATTCTCGACTATGCCCGCTCGGTGGATTTCCCGGTGAAGAACGTTTTCGTGATGGATGGCTCCAGGCGCTCCACCAAGTCAAATGCCTTCTTCACCGGCTTCGGCCGCAACAAGCGAATTGCCCTGTTCGACACCCTGATTGAGAAGCACACGGTGCCCGAACTGGTAGCAGTGCTGGCCCACGAAATCGGTCACCACAAGAAGAAACACATACTGCAGGGGACAGTAATCAGTATTCTTCACGCCGGACTGCTGTTCTTTCTGTTATCCATCTTCCTGGGAAGCCCCGGGCTGTACGACGCATTCTACATGGAACAGCCATCCATCTACAGCGGTATACTGTTTTTCGGCTTGCTCTACACTCCTCTGGAAATGGTGCTCTCGGTGGCAATGCACGTGCTGTCGCGGAAGCACGAGTATGAGGCTGACCGCTTCGCAGCCGAGACCACTCACCATCCGCAGGAGCTGACGGAGGCGTTGAAGAAACTCCATACAGGTAATCTCTCAAATCTGACGCCCCATCCTTTCTACGTTTTTCTCAACTATTCTCATCCGCCCCTGCTCGAGCGCGTGCGCGCCATTTTGCGGTCTCAAGCCTGACCTTCCGGGAAGAAAGGGTGACCGATCACAGGCAGGTAAACAGTTAGTTGGTTGATGGTTGTTTGGTTGTTTCGTTTCAGGGGGTAGTCTGGCCCGTACGTTCGAATCGGTTTGCAGCAAACTTGACTAATTACTTATTGCTACTTAAACTATTTAAGTGCCGATAATAATTAGGGAGGATATTCAGCGATGGAAGAGCTAATTGCCCAAATAATCGAAGCGCAGCGGCGGATGAACCGGGTGATCAGGGAGCGCACACTCGATTCCTGGGTGAAATTGAACTTAACTATCCCCCAACTCAAAAGTCTGTTTTACGTCTCCCGGCATGGAAGGGTGAACCTCAGCGGTTTAGCATCGGGAATCCGGGTTACTCCTGCCAATGTCACCGGGATTGCTGATCGATTGGTTGAGCAAGGCTTGTTGACACGTACCCCTGATCCCGATGACCGCCGTGTGTCCTGGTTGAGGGCAACCGATAAGGGGAAGACGCTCATCAATGACTTGAGAGAAGGGAGAGCGCAGGAGATGCGCAGGATTCTGGATCAGTTAACCGAAGAAGAGCTGTCGACAGTTGCGCGTGGCTTCGAGTTGGTGGCGAGAGCCGCTGAAGTCAGCGAAAGAAAGGAGCCGTTTAGGAATGACTGAAGCAATCGTTGTCGAGAATCTTGTCAAAATTTACCCCAGGGTGAAAGCTGTTGACGGAATTTCGTTCACTATACCGGAGGGCGAGATTTTCGGCCTTCTCGGACCCAATGGAGCAGGGAAGACGACAACTATACGGATATTGTTGACTCTCATAAAGCCTACCTCGGGAAAGGTAAGCGTGTTCGGCGTAAATGCACTGGCCCACCCGGACAAAGTGAGGGAAATAGCCGGTTACGTGCCTCAAGATGTGTCGGTAGATGGAGAAATCACAGGCTACGAGAACATCCTGATCTACGCCAAGCTATACGGTATGCCGAGTGACCAAAGGAAACAACGTATCAAAGAGGTACTGGAGTATCTGGGCCTTCAGTATAGAGCCAACAGCATGGTCAATACCTTCTCGGGCGGCATGATGAGACGGCTGGAACTGGCGCAATCATTAATCAACAGACCGAG
>JALHUO010000156.1 GCA_022866545.1 Dehalococcoidia bacterium
AGTGGATCTAAAATACTATAGCCCGAACATTGGCTCGTAAGATGAGTCTGGAACTAACTGTTAGGAGAATTTCCCCCAGGGTTCCACTGCAGGACGACCCTGATGATTTCGTGGGTTACGAAGTCCTCATAGACTTTATGAAGCAACGGGTATTATGTACACTAGAAGGAGATATCGTTGAGATCGGCGCTTATATGGGCAGAGGCACTGCCAGGCTGGCAAATTTTGCCCACACATATGGTAAGAAGGTATACGCCATAGATGTTTTCGACCCCGGTCTGGACAAGACTTTGAGCAAGAGTGGCATCAAGGCAGCCGACGTTTACGAAGCATTTCTCCAGGGCCGCTCGATGTTAGCAGCTTACCGGGCGTCAACTCGAGGTCTTGACAATGTCGTAACCATAAGGGAAGATTCCAGGAAAATCAGCTTCCCCGAAGAACAGAGATTCGTGTTCGGATTCATTGATGGCTGCCACCAGCAAGCATATGTAGAAAGCGATTTCCATGTCATCTGGCCACATCTCGTTTCCGGAGGCGCTCTCGGTCTCCACGATTATAAATACGGCGATTGGCCGGAAGTCACCAAAGCTGCCGACAAACTGATTCATGCCCATAGAAGAGAGATAAGGGAAGCATATGAACTAGAGGGGAAGTATGGTATTCTCTCTCTTCTGTTGGTCAAGAAATAGAATCCATCCCCAGTCCTCCAGGGCAGGATATGTCTGGTTGAATTGAAAGCAGGGCAACAGTGCCCCGATATTGGGCCAGTTCGAATAGGCGATCCTCTATGTGCCTGCGTGGGCAAGCTCTTCCCAAGAGGCAAAACGTTTGACAGCGCGGGTGTGTGCTACAATAAATGCAGACTGAGATTCCGGGAAAACAAAATATTGCCCTCGGGTTTCAAGACGAGGGAAGGAGGTAGGAAATGAAGAAAAGGAAACACAACGTGTGGCTGTTGGTGGGGGCAGCAGCAATGGCCCTGATGCTCACCTTTGCTGGCTGTGGCTCAACTGGTATCACCCGTGAGCAAGCAATCACAATCGCCACTCAAGCAGTGGCAGATGATGGGGTAATGTCTCTGGACGGCCGTGATACAGAGTCTGTTGAGGAGGCAACTTATTGGCACATTTATTTCCCATATTCCTCGCCTCTTACTCGCGGTGGTGAGCCTCATGTCTGGGTGGACAAGACGTCCGGTAATGTTACAAACATCTACTACACCGAGTAAGTGAACCCCAGTCAGATACAGAACGGCTTCAAATGTCCATGGGAAAAGGAGGAAATGTGAAAGCTAGTTGGAAATCATTTATAGCCTTATTGTGCGTGCTAATAGCCTGTATCGCCTGGAGTCCGGCCGTGCTGGCCGCGCCTGCTGTCGCAGAGACGGCCGCTGGCCCCGTTCTTGCTTCCCAGATCAGTCCTCTGGCAAGCAACAAAACTCCGGAGCAGATAGCCAACGACCCCGCTGTCAAGGCAGCGATGGATGCGGCCTGGGCTGACTCAAATGCAGACAATGCTACTACCCGGCATGAGGAAGGGGGGTGGATCTATGAAGATGCGGACGGCAATATATCAGTTCAGCGTTGGCCTGCCGGCAATCGTAGCAGTATCGACCCTTGTCCCCCTGCACCACCACAACCGGGTGGGCAGGTGGTTGGCGAGTTCCATACCCACCCCAATTGGCACCCGCCGGATGGCAAAGACGAAGCAGGCAAGGAGTGGAAGCAGGGCCCCAGCGAGGCAGATAAGAATGCCAAGACTCCAGGTACCACCGGTATAGTCCAGGACAGGTCTGGCAACGTGACGCTTTATTAGACGAAAACGGCAGGAAGTGGGAGCAAGGGTCCGGCGAGGCAGATAAGGTTTTGCTGATAGTCGTAACCTCCCCGGCATAATCTGGGGGGGGCGTCATATGGGATTGTGGGGACACAATAACATAGAACTCTTGCCGTTCAGCGTGCGCGTTTGAGGTAACAAAACGGGCAAATGTGCAATTTCACCATATAATCGCCAAATCGCCCACAATAGCAATAGTAATTGCTTTCTGGCGGAACGGCCTGATAGTCAATAGAGCAAACACTGTGTTTGTATAGTGTGAACTCGGACGGTCTCTCCATTCGGGGCATTGTAACAATTGACTATGATACGAATTAGTTTGATGAGCGAGATGATCGGGAACTAATCACGAGGAAATAAGCAGAGCTTGCTTACTCGTCAGCATAACCAATTGTCTGTCCGAAAAGCGCCAGCTGGTGTGGCTTCAACCCGAGTATTTTGGTCAGTTTAGTCTTATTGCAGTTGTGAAACCACGAAACCAGTCCCAATGCAGATGTTGCCAAATAGACGTTTTGTGCAATCAAGCCAGTATCAACAAAGTAGTATGATTTCTGAATCTCAGGATCATAGAGTCCCGGTTCCTGATATCCTGCTGTCTTGAACTTATCGACGTCCACCACGTAGATCAAGCGGACAGGAGCGTTTGCCCCAGACGTTCTTTGTCCTGGGCCAATTGCGAGAGAACGATTGTCACCAGCTGCAACTGGAGTCATCGTGTGAGCATCAGGTTCATACAAATATGTCCCCTCTTCTGTGGCGACATAGACACAGATCTCCTGTGAATTGCTGGCTGAACCAGCAGTCCGGCCTGGGGCCCAAAAGGGGCCGTGGACACGGTTGACTCCCTGCGCAGCCCAGAGTATATCCGACAAAATCTGCAGTGGGATCTTTTTATCATTGACCGATCGAGAAGTTCTTCTCATCTTCAGAGCTTCGAAGACTGTACTGCAATTGGCAAAAAGCGGTTTGGGAAGTTTGATAGGCCTCAAATCTTCAGTCGTCCTGTTTTTCATATTTCCTCGCACCTTTATTATTGCTCGACTTGATTAGTGAACATCCCCAATTAAGGAATACCAGGCTGGATCAGGGTCGACTCACCAACGTGGCGTGAGTAGGCGCATTTCCGATTCACCGCGAGGTTCATTCATGATTTCCTCTCCGTCACCATAGAATATTATTTCCACATCGTTTTTAAGCCCATTGACGATGGTTAGCATATATTCTGATACACTAATCCCTCTGAATTTTACATGGGCGGCATTACGCCCTCCTTTATTCAAGTCAGTGTCGACCATTGGTGGAACAATTTCAATTACCTTGACTGATGTGTCTTTAAGTTGCTGCCGCAGTACTAGAGAGTAAGTATGGATAGCAGCTTTTGTCGCGTTGTAGATGGGCGTATCGAGCATTGGCATAAACCCCAGCCCTGAGCTTACATTGATAATAGCTGCCGATGGTCTTTTCATTAGATGGCCAATGAATAATGAGGTCAACTCTACCGGAGAAACAAAATTAGTTGTAATTTCGTCTTCACCGGATTTGAGTTCATCAACCCCTTTTTTCAGATCGATATATCTCTGTATACCAGCATTATTCACTAGGATGTCGAGGTTGGGGAAACGACGGAGTACATCCATAGCCAGAGCTTTTCTCTGCCCGGCATCTCCAAGATCACAAGATAGTGCTGTGATATCCAGGAATCGTTCCGCAATCCTTGATAGCTTCTTTTTGTTGCGTCCGCATACAATGACCTTGCTTTTAGATTGGTGAAAAACTTCAGCGATGCCAAGCCCGATGCCGCTCGTACCCCCAGTTACAAGAACGGTTCTATTTGAAAGTTCCATGTTATCTCCTTGACAGAAGTGGTCTCGGTATTCCAACCTAGCTCCATTTGCCAGGTTGGTGTATTTTGAAGGAATCAATCCCTGTTGGAGTCAGGAAGCAGTAGATAAGCTGTTGAAACAAACTGAGTAGAAGTGGGAACTACCGCAACTCCGTGACGCACACACTCGACCACCAGCTTTATATTAGTCTTATAGTACTATAGTACCATTATTAAAGGAATTGTCAATAGTCTTTTATTGTGGTGTTCAAGACATACTATGGAGTTCAGGAGTCACAAAATGCTACCTTGTGCAGCACCAAAATCGGTATTCTGGTACAGGTAGCTAAACCTGAGAATAGCTAGGGCAGGCTCTTTGTTAAACTGAGGTCGTTGCCGGCCAGCGACGACCTCGCCACCATCTACAGGCTGTTTAATTCTGACTTTCCACTCAGTTTCGGCATCCTGGCAACATCCCGCCCTCCCACATTTCTGTAATTGCCTGATTCATCAAACACAATCGGCCAGTGAGTTAGGCTCTGCTCCCCACGGCCAGGAGCGCCTTGACTGAAACCTGGCGCTCAGTCCCTGTCAATCCGGTGACCTCCTGGCGACCTGCGGAGATTCCCACAAAAACGATTGACAATACAGTGAGTCGGGTGTAACATCGATAATACCACGTATTTCAGAAAACGACTTTTGTCTGTGGGAAAAGTAGGAAGTGGTGCGTAGTGACTCAACAGAGGAAATCCAAGCTCTATCAAGCCCAACAACGTCGCATTGTTTTAATACAATGGCATCATTGCGAAGGAGGTGAGACGGGAGACATAGATCGCAGTTCTTCAATGGTCAGAATACTACATAAGGAGGTAAAAGGATGAGAAAGGGATTTCTAGCTATTTGTTTGGTTTTGGTTGTTTTACTTGCGGCTTTGGCCCCGAGCTGTGGCCCAACGACAGGCACTATCGTTGTTAAAGCCACCGTTTGTGGCGTTCCCTGGCAAGGTGCGGTGAGCTACACGCTGACGCCAACCGGAGGGTCGGCAACTAACGGTACGGCTGTGCCTACCACGCATAGCAGCATGCTCCCCGGTACCTGGACCTGTGCCTATGTCTCCGGCGGTCCCGGTGGGGCATACTTCTTGAACAATCCCTCGGCAGGCCAGAGCCTGATCGCGGGTGGCACAATCACGTTCACGTTTGACTTCGAGCTTAAGCAGGATGCCGCCATTCAGTGGCTAACCTGGACCCAGGACGGGCAGGTTTTGCCAACGAGCGAACTTGAAACGGTCCCGTGTCACATCATCGATGCTCACTTCAAGCAGTGGGTGAAGGGGTGTGACGGATACAATGTCACGATGAATGAGACGTCAGTGCTTATGATTCAAATGCTTGCAGGACCCGCCCCCGCGATGGTCGTTGTTGTTGACGACTGGTGTGCGGTGAACAAGACACCGGCACCCCGCCAGAAAGTGTCCCAGGTGCCTAGCATTAATCATCAACCTGTCATAAAAGGCGCTAACACTACTCTCCTTCCCGGGGGACCACCCGCCACGCTGGATGTAAACACACAGTGGCAACTGGTGAAAGGCACTAACTACACAAAGGCAATCAACTGGTTTGGTATCTCTAAAATTGTGATTGAGCCGCTGGCGCACCCATGTGTCCTATTCGAGCTCGTCCTGCCAATGCCGGGGCAATACACATTCCAACTGCAAACCTCCGCTGAAGTTGCACTGGTAGGTGATACGGACGTAAACCCCGCTAACAACTCTACCATGAGTACTCCACTGTTGTTAACGGTGAATGTACCGCCGTAGTAGGCTAGTCACACTAGGATTGCTACTCTAGAGGCAAGAAAATAGGGTCGGGGAATTAACTCCCCGACCCTATTCTATTTGAGGATAAGGCGGAGACAAACCGCGCAGGATCTCGCAGAACGCCTTTAACAGCGCGCGAGTAAGTGATACAATACTATCTTAATCTGTGAATCTTCAGAAATCAAGCGATTCCAAAAGGAGGTAAATGTATGAGAAGAAAGCTTGTACCTATCTATTCAGTGTTAGCTGTGGCCATTGTTTTGCTTGCGGTCTTGGTCCCGAGCTGCGGCGGAGGTGGTGGTGGAGGTGGAGGAACAGGCACTATTGATGTTAACGCTGTCCTCTGTGGCAATCCCTGGACAGGAAATGTGAGCTATACGCTAACTGGACCCAGTACCATCAACGGTAATAATGTCTCTGCCAGTTTTGGTGTGCCGACTGGTAACTGGACCTGTGCCTACATCTCCGGCGGTCCCGATGGAGCGTTCTTGGTTGATATCACACCCTCAGCAACTCAGACTGTCTCCAAGGACCAAACAACAACCTTTGTTTTGAACTTCGAGCTGGACCAAGATGCCGGCATTACGGGGATCGATGTGACCAGAAACGGGGCTTATGTTCCAGGCGACAATATCTCTGATGGGGTAGTGTGCAATATCATCGGCGCTGAATTCCTACAATGGGTAGATGGTTGTGCACAATACAATGTTACGGCAAATGAGACGTCTTGGCTCAATATTACTCAGGTTGCAGGCCCCCCAGCGACAATCTATGTTGTTAACGACACTTGTGCGGTGGACAAGACACCTAATTTTGTCGGTCCACCGCCAACGAAAGTGTTCCAGGTGCCTACCATCGGTAATTATACTGTCGGCCCAGGCGATTACATCACTCTCGTTCCCGAAGCTCCCAGTGAGCTACTCAACGCAGAAACGCAGTGGCAACTCATTAAAGACACTTACTACACAACGTCAATCAACTGGTTCGGTATCTCTAAAGCTCCATTTGTGTTTCCGGGACCGCACCCGTGTGTTCTATTTGAGCTTGTCGTGCCGGTGTTGCCGCAGCCGCAGCAATATGTGTTTACGCTGGTTACCTCTACCGAAGTTGACTTGGTGGGTGCTACGGATGTAAACCTCACAAATAACCACGACATGAGCCCCCCGTTAACCTTGGTAGTGAATGTGCCTGCTGGGCCGTAGGTTAGTCACACCGGGATTGCTACTTTAGAGGCAAAAACACAGGGTCGGGGAGTTAGCTCCCCGACCCTATTCCGTTTGAGGCAAGGCGGAGACAAACGCCAAACAATATCAAATGGCAAAGCTCAAATGCCAAGTCAAGCTCAAAATCCAAAGGTGAAGAATCGAAATGACAACTCGAAATGCAAAAATGTAGTGCGAGGCTTTAGCCTCGTGCTAAGGTAAGATTGGACGACCTTAAAAGGTCGCACTACAATCGTGTTTTGAGTTTGGCCGATGAGATTGCGACGCCCTTCAACGGAAGGACTCGCAATGACAACTTCCTTAGCGTTTTTGCGAGGAGCGGGATTCCTCGCGTACGCTTCGGAACAAGCTCCGCAATCTCAGGGGCGTAGTGTGATTGCCACGCACCTTTCAGGTGCTCGCGATGACAGGGTGGAGTGCTATTCTGAGTCCTTCGCCTCTTGTCATTCTGACCCTGAACGGAGTGAAGGGGAAGAATCTCGTGCCGCTCGGGGCAGGCTCCGCGAAGAATCCTTCGCAGAGCTCAGGACGGCGTCTGGAGATTCTTCGTCGCCAAATTCATTTGGTCTCCTCAGAATGACATCACTGGACGCTGTCTTTTGACATTTGTGATTTGACTGGCATGGCGCTATAATGAAAACACATGGAAAAGGGTACATGGAGAGTTAAGACGGGGCTGGCCCAGACGCTGAAGGGCGGGGTGATTATGGATGTGATCAACGCCGAACAGGCTAGAATTGCCGAGGAAGCCGGTGCCTGCGCTGTCATGGCATTGGAACGAGTGCCGGCGGATATTCGCGCCGCGGGGGGAGTGGCCCGCATGGCCGACCCCACCATAATCATGGCCATAAAGGAAACAGTCAGCATCCCGGTAATGGCTAAATGCCGGATTGGGCATTTCGTCGAGGCCCAGGTGCTGGAAGCTTTAGCTGTTGATTTCGTAGATGAGTCTGAAGTGCTCACTCCTGCCGACGAAAGCCATCATATTTGGAAGCATGATTTTAAGGTCCCATTCGTTTGCGGCTGCCGCGACCTGGGCGAAGCGTTACGTCGTATCGCCGAAGGGGCAGCCATGATTCGCACCAAGGGCGAAGCGGGAACAGGCAATATCGTGGAAGCTGTCAGGCACATGCGGGCAGTCCAAGATGGGATTCGCCGAGTTCATGCCTTGCCTGAGGATGAATTAGCAGCTGAGGCGAAAGCCCTGGGTGCCCCTCTGGAGTTAGTAATGGAGGTTCACAAAACAGGGAAGCTGCCTGTCGTGAACTTTGCCGCCGGCGGTGTAGCCACACCCGCCGATGCCGCCTTGATGATGCAACTGGGGGCCGAGGGCGTATTTGTGGGCTCGGGGATTTTCAAGTCCAGCGACCCCGCAGCCAGAGCAGAAGCTATCGTTAAAGCTACCACCCACTACCAGGACCCTGCTATCCTGGCCGAGGTATCCAAAGGTTTAGGAACCGCCATGCCCGGTCTGGACATCAAGGCTATAGCCCAGCAAGAATTGTTGTCTCCCAGGGGATGGTGACCCAGGGGGTCACCGACCGCAGTGGGGTTGGTAACCCCGGTGGTGTTGGCAACCCAGGGGGGGTCACCGACCGCAGTGGGGTTGGTAACCCCGGTGGTGTTGGCAACCCAGGGGGGGTCACCGACCGCAGTGGGGTTGGTAA
>JALHUO010000157.1 GCA_022866545.1 Dehalococcoidia bacterium
AATCAATAGTCCAACCAACGTAAAGGCAGCGATAGGTGGCAGAGCCGGCATCGGCTTTCCTTTCAAGAATATCGCCTGAATCGCATAGACGCTAATCAGTCCCGCTAATCCTAGTGCTGCAATAATAGCCGCTGGTTCTAGGCCCTGGGCAAAATAAACGGAGGCCGTAAGCAGACAAGGGAAGGCAATGTCGCCACCACCCAGTATGGAGTATTCCCTTTCGGCGGGATTCACCTCTATCACCTTCTCTCCGTGTTTCTTCAAGTTCAAGTTCCACTCGGAATAGGCTCTGGGAATGATTAGTGCCGGCAAGGCATTCACTTCCGATAGCCTGTCCGCCATCCAGAGCATGAATTTGAAACGAACCGCCAGGAAGTCATACACGGCCAGTGCCAGGATAATAGCCATCGCGGTCCACGGCGTAATGAAGCGACCGAAGACTGCTCCCAGACTACTAACCGCCAGGATTAGCACCAGGTTATGTAGCCAGACAAGCGGTATCAAAAACCAAAATGTTCCAAATGCGACGGCGATCGCGACGGCTAACGGAAGTGGTACGTAGAAGACAGTGGCGATGAATGTGCCCCAGCTAAACAGAAGGGCAAACAAGAGTCTCAAAAGTACTTTCAAACGCGCAAGAGGAATCTTATATAGTATAAGTCCGAGTACGCCTGCTGCCGCAAGAATATAGATTAAGATTGGTCCTAGCGCCGAATGGGCCGGGACGTCGATAACATCCCCGTTAGGTAATGTCACTTCCCCGGGCCACCAGTATATCGGCCCGGATGGTAAGGTCGGTATTTCTATATCATTTTCATCCAGGAATGGGTTTATACGAGGAGCAACAAGAAGAATGAGCATTTGAGCAACAACAAAAAGGAGAAGGCCCAAATAGACCGTGTTCAGCTTTACCGGCCTCCTTGTGCTCATATATGGCGGTATTTTATATTAAAGAAGGCCCGATGTCGAAGCATCGCCGTGACTGGCAACCCAGGCAAACCAAACGATTTGAGTATATGTGCGAGAATACAAACCCCTTATGTCCGAAGCGCGATATCTTGACCACCAATAATGTCACGTTAACTTCATCAGGTACTTCTCGTAATCGACAACCTGGTATTTCTTACCCCGGGCAAGGACCTTGAAATTCTCTCTTTCCAGTAGCTCCTTATGTGCTTCTTGTCCACCGGGGTACTTCTCATTCAGAAAACCGCCTGCCTTGAGCGTCCGCCAGTACGGTATGCCTGGCGGATTACCTTCCTTGCTTACTTCCTCTACCGCGTTGGCCGCCGTCATGATGAAAATCCCGGTAGTTAAAGAACAGCAAGCCTTTACACGGTGGTTCTTAGCTATTTGCCTGCATACCTCGACGATAGTGATAAGCCTTCCTTTTGGTACCTGCTTCATTATCGTCACTACTTCCGATGGATTCACCAGGACGACATCGTCACCGACTTCGGCGCCCATCTTGTGCACTGCGTTGTAACAGGGAAACCCTTTCTCCAGCCTGAGCACCTTAGGAAAAGATGGTTTGTCCTTCAATTTTTCCTGCCAGGTTTTCTTCATTATTCCTCCCAGCGGTACTTGCGTTTCTTCTGGCGTAGTTTATCGAGCTGGCATTTATAGCATAGGCCGTTATGGCAACATATCACCCCACCACATTCAGGGCAGTGCCACTTCGCCATCTCTTTCTCCAGGAACCTCTCCATGCCATACCTATTTATGTACTCCAGGTTCTCTATCATACTCATATGGTAGAAAGTCCGGTAGCGCTTGTCGAGAGTCTTTAGGCGGCGGCAGGGGAAATCCCCGCAGCCGTAGCAAAATCGCACAAGTCCTTTCCTCAGCACTTCACACTGCCTCTTGTAGTGACAATCTTTGTGGCCTGGCAGGCAACCGACGCAGTACGTCTTCCCAAACCCCTTCTTTTTCAGGTCGTTCCTCATCGCCAGGTAGCTAGCGCACAATCCGCAGTTCATCCCGCAGGGAGCAATCAGTTCTTCATTCATGGCTTCCACAACAGTAATATAACGGGATTTGAAGCGATAAACACCAGTGTAATAAGAATCAATTTGTATCAGCGCTGGAGGGAGTAATAGGTAAATGGGGCAAGGGATTGCTTGCCAGCACAGCGAGTTGACTCTGACCCGATAAAAGATTATCATTAATATGCAATGTTTTGCATCTATTACAATAACGAAATAAAGAGGGAATATGTTAGAGCAATATCTATATATCATAGTTGGCCTTGCTCTTGTTTTGGGCGTCGTTATTGGGTACTTTGTCAGGCAGTTAGTAGCCAATCGGGAGATCCAAAGAACAAGAAAAGAGGCACAGAACCTACTAGATGAGGCAACAACCAAGTATAACGAACTACTCCATGCAGCTAGACAAGAAGCTATCAAGGTTGGCAACGCTGCCGAGGCGGAAAACAGGGAACGTCGCCTTGAAATACAACGATTAGAAAAGCGTTCTAACCAGAGAACAGAGGCGCTGGAGCGGAAGTTAGAGGGTGTAGAGCGGCGTGAGCGTGACCTAGACAACAAGAAGAAGGAAGCCGAGAGGATAACGGCCGAACTTCAGGCGATAAGAGAAAAACAGCTGGCGAAGTTGGAATCCCTCTCTGGCACATCCAGCGTAGAAGCAAAGACTCTCCTTCTTCAAGAACTAAAACAAGAGGTTGAAGAAGATGCCTCGCGACAAGTCAGAGTGTGGGAGGCGCAAATAAAGGAAGAGGCTGATGGGAGGGTTCGGGATATTCTGGCCACAGCTATCCAAAGGTGTGCCACTGACGTTGTTTCGGAAACTACAGTATCCGCTGTTCCCCTGCCTAGTGACGAAATGAAGGGGCGGCTGATTGGGCGTGAAGGACGCAATATCCGAGCCTTAGAGCAAGCTACTGGCGTTGATCTTATCATCGATGATACTCCGGAGGCGGTTACTATCTCCAGCTTTGACCCTGTGAGACGTGAAGTAGCTCGCCTTGCCTTAGGCAAACTCATTCTGGATGGGCGAATTCATCCCGCCCGAATCAAAGAAATAGTGGACAAAACCAAAGCAGAGGTTGAAGCTATTGTCCGTAGTGAGGGTGAGCGAGCTGTTTACGAAGCAGGAGTGACAGGCTTACATCCTGAACTGATTAAGCTAATTGGCCAGCTTAAATTCCGTACCAGCTACGGTCAGAATGTTCTACTTCACAGTCTCGAAGTTTCTCATCTGGCGGGGATGTTGGCTAGCGAGATTGGGATCAATGTCAGTACCGCTAGAAAAGCCGGCCTGCTGCATGATATTGGCAAGGCCATAGACCACCAAACACAGGGCCCGCATGCTCTGATAGGTGCTGACCTGGTTAAGCAGTGGGACAAAAATCGGGACGTGGTTCAAGCCATTGCTGAACATCATGGTGAGGCAGGGACCAGTACTGTCATGGGTTTCATTGTTGCTGCTGCCGATGCTATAAGTGGTTCGCGACTTGGCGCAAGACGTGAGTCCCTGGAACACTACGTGAAGCGTATTAAAGACCTGGAGGACATAGCTGCTGGTTTCCCCGGTGTGGAGAAGGCTTTTGCCATCCAGGCCGGGCGTGAAGTGCGCGTCATGGTGAAACCAGATAAGGTGGACGACTTAACCGCAGTGAGATTAGCTCGAGACATTGCCAAAAAGATAGAAGAGAGCCTAACCTATCCTGGCCAGATAAAGATAATGGTGATAAGGGAGACCACGGCGACAGACTACGCCAAATAGATTTGAAAATACTGGCAATAGGCGACATCATCGGCAAGCCTGGCAGGAACGCAGTGAAGGAAATCCTGCCGGGCTTATGTGCTGAACACAACATTGACCTCGTTGTAGGCAATGGCGAGAATGCTGCCGGCGGGGTGGGGCTGACTCCCGGTACAGCAGACGAGCTCTTTGATTCCGGAATTGATGTCATAACCACCGGCAATCATGTCTGGGCTTA
>JALHUO010000158.1 GCA_022866545.1 Dehalococcoidia bacterium
ACCATACTTATAGCTCCGATGGGGGCACCGTTAATGGGAATGCTTATGCTGGGGAATTTCATGAGGGAGTCTGGTGTACTCGAAAGGCTGGTAAACGTTTCCGAATCAACTTTGACCAACATAGTAACCCTCTTCCTGGGTCTTTGCATCGGCGCCTCTATGTTGGGCGGCAATTTCTTGCGCTGGCAGACCATACTGGTGTTTGGTCTCGGATTAGTAGCGATTTCACTTGACACTGTAACAGGGGTTTTGTTGGGGAAGCTCATGAAGGTGATAACAAAGGGGAAAATAAATCCCCTGATTGGTGCCGCCGGTACCTCGGCTTTTCCAATGTCAGCAAGAGTGGTGCAAAAAGAAGGGCAGAAGGCCAATCCGAGAAGTTTTTTGTTGTTCCATGCTGTAGGTGCTAATGCCGGTGGTCAGATAGGTTCGGTTATGGCCGCCGCAGTCATGCTGGCAATTATGTCAGGTATGGGCATCGCTCCACTCCCGTAGCACCTATTCGGCCCTGTGGTCCCACAATGGGCGGTTTACGGCATTGAACAAAGGGTCGTCCTGTGTTACCATCTTATGTTGTTTCTTGTACTTTTGGCCCCTGTAGCTCAGAGGATAGAGCACTGGCCTCCGGAGCCAGGTGCAAGGGTTCGAGTCCCTTCAGGGGCGCTTTGCAGTTGGGCTGTTTGGAAATTTAGTTGCCCAATCTATTTAGCTTCAGTTTCATTATTGCGAGGCTGGCGAAGCCAGCCAGAGTAATGTCGTGAGGGTTATGGGATTGCCGTGCACCTTTCGGGTGTTCGCAATGGCAAAGGTAGAAGGGCCTGATAAATCAGGTAGCTACAGAAATGCCCAAAATTGGAGGGAGAGTCGAGATTAAACAGCCTCTTTGCATGATAGGGAGGTTTAGATTATGGCTGAGGTTCTTGAAGTAAGGTGGCACGGCCGGGGGGGGTTAGGGGCGGTGACTTCAGCGGAGCTGGTTGCTCGTGCTGCTATAAGCGAAGGAAAATACGCTCAGTCTTTTCCTAGCTTTGGACCCGAGCGGAGGGGAGCACCGGTTCTTGCTTTCCTGAGGATAGGCGATGAAGTTATTAGGACCAGGACAGCTATCCACGAGCCTGATGTAGTGGTTGTACTCGATCCTGGCTTGTTGCGTGCAGTTGATGTGACGTCAGGGCTTAAGAAGAACGGCAGAATCATAATTAACTCCAGAAAATCGCCTGCTGAACTCAAGTCTGAATTTGGATATAGGTGGCCTGTATCTGCGGTTGATGCCACGAGAATCGCCAGAGAGACTATTGGGATACCCATCACCAACACCGCCATGATAGGCGCCCTGCTGAAAGTCACCAGTGTTGTGAAACTTGATTCTTTGATTGAGCAGCTACAGGAACGGTTTGGAGCCCGGGCGATGGGCAATATCGAGGCTATGCAGAGGGCTTACAACGATACTACGACAGAGGAGTAGGAAATGACAGGGAAAAGGCTAAAAACGGGGGCTGATTTTACCTGGAGAGACATGGAGGTTGGCAACATAATCACAGAAGCGGGCAATGCTGCCTTGCGCAGGACAGGGGATTGGAGATCCCAAAGGCCGATAATTGATAGAGAAAAGTGCAATAAATGCGGCTTATGTTGGCTTTACTGCCCTGATGCGGCCATAAAGCCCGTGGAGGACGGATGTTATGAAACTGACCTCTTCTACTGCAAGGGCTGTGGCATTTGTGCCAAAGTGTGTGCTAGAGAGGCTATAGCTATGATAGAGGAGGAGGAAAAATGAGCAAAAGAGTGGGGTTAGAAGCTTCACATGCTGCTGCCGAAGCAGCCAGAATGGCCGACGTCGATGTTATTGCTGCCTATCCTATAACACCACAGACGCATATCCCCGAGCGGCTTGCTGAGATGGTAGCCGATGGCGAGCTGACTGCCGCTTATATTCCGGTGGAGTCGGAGCACTCAGCCTTGAGCACATGTGTGGGAGCTGCCGCCGTGGGAGCGAGGACCTTCACTGCCACTGCAGGTCCAGGGTTGGAGTATATGCACAATGTCGTGTACATCGCCTCATCGATGCGGCTGCCTGTGGTTATGACGGTAGCCAACCGGGCCTTATCCGCACCGCTAAGTATCTGGGGGGATCATTCCGACGTCATGGCTGTCAGGGATACTGGCTGGATCCAGGTATTTTGCCAGAACAGTCAGGAGGCATTTGACATGACCCTTTGGGCTTTTCGTGTGGGTGAAGATTCCAGAGTTCTCTCACCGGTCATGGTTCATTTTGACGGATTTCACCTCACCCATGTAACAGAGCCGGTCATTTTGCCGGAACAAGAAGAAGTGGATAGATTTCTCCCCAGATTTCACTATCCTTTTGCTTTAGACCCGGACAAGCCGATGACGCACGGAGCTTTCGGTCCCCCCGATATATATTCAGAAGCTAAGATAGCTCAGGAGGTGGCGCTCAGGAAATCCAAGGCAGTGCTAATTCAAGGGTTCAAGGAATTCGGGGACATACTTGGCCGTTATTATCACCCCGTCGAGCCTTATAGAGCAGAAGGAGCTAAAACATTGCTTTTGACTATGGGTAGTTTTAGTGAGACGGCAAAGATTGCCATAGATGCAAGGAAGGACAAGGGAGAATCCGTAGGGCTTATCAATTTGCGTCTTTGGAGGCCCTTCCCATTCCAAGAACTTCGCCAGGCAGTGAAGGGTGTCAGCACTCTTGTCGTCTTTGACCGATGCATCTCTTTCGGAGGCCCGGGAGGGCCAGTTTGCTCCGAAATCAGGTCAGCCTTATACAATGAGAAGGAGAGCCCGAAAGTTGTGAGTTTCATAGGTGGGTTAGGTGGAAGGGACATGGCGGTAGAGGATTTTGAATATGTTATCGACCGGGGTCGGGAGATCGCTGAAAAGGGCTCAAACGAGTTATATGAGACAGTGGGCATAAGGGGCAAGGTAGCAGGTATAAGGGGGTAAAGTAATGGGGGAACAGTACATCAAGTTTGGCAAGAACCTTGTAACAACAGAGGAGTTTCTCGCCGAGGGACATACCTTCTGCACTGGCTGCGGTGAAGCTTTGGCATTGAGGCTCGCCTGCAAAGCCGTGGGAAAGAACGTCATAATTGCCAATGCTACCGGATGCACGGAGGTATGCACTTCGCCGCTTCCTGTCACCTCGTGGAGGGTTCCCTGGATACACACCCTGTTTGAGAACGTCGCCGCTACAGCTTCCGGCATAGAAGCAG
>JALHUO010000159.1 GCA_022866545.1 Dehalococcoidia bacterium
GAAGCTGCCAGGCGTCGTGCTGAGACAACTTTGAAGGAACGACCACCCGAGGTAGATACCGCTGTCGCTGAGGCAGCTTTACGCCGCTCCCTGGCTAGGTTAAAAGTAGCGGAGAGAAGACGCCGCAAGCCAAGATAACTATTGTCATTCCTGGAGAACGGTAGGCTCCGTGACACCTTCCAACTTCAGTGCTCAGAAGGCGACTTGAACTTGGCTGATGCCGAATGATCAAGAAATCAAAAAGCACTGTTGAATTCATCGCACGAAAAGTATCTTTGGTTTTGCCAAAGTCTTGTTTGGCCCACCAAAGGGGATTCGAACTCATTTATGAAGAGCAGGCTGGCGAGCTAAACAAGTTGGCCGGCGCAGTCTTCGGCACTATCACCTTCAGCGATGAGGGCACAGTGTGGATGGCGACTGGAGTCTCGGTGAGGGGCTCACCGTCTACGTGGACTGGCAATGGGTGCGCTGACTCGATGACTATTTCACGGCATTGATAGTACTCTACCTTCGGGTCCTCGAGATGCCTATGCGTGAGCACCTCCATAGCTTGCTGCACAAAAGTCAAGAAACCGCCTCCCTTGAAAACGCACACGTCCAGCTTGCCGTCGTTCGCACAAGCCCTGGCACCAATCGCTATCATGCCCCCATAGAGTTGGATATTGCTGACGACAATGAATGGAGTACTGACCTTTATCACTTTCCCGTCAAGATCCAGCCGGACGTCTGTGGCGGAGTATCGAGTAGCCGACTCGATTGCCGGGAGCACATACGCCCAGGAACCCAAAGCCTTCTTTTCTTCTACTGGTATGCCCTGGACAACGGCAGCATCAAACCCAATACCTGCCCACATCAAAAAGTAACGACCTGAGAGTTCGCCCATATCTACGGCGACGGTACGTCCGTCTACCAGCACTTGAGCAGCATCCGACAGCACTTTCCGGTAGTAGTTGGCAGGTAATGGGAGTGCAACTCTTTCCTGCAGAGCGGCAATCATTTTTGCCACCTGAGTGCCGGGAAGCAGGGGGCTTAAGGCCGGAATGCCCATCTGTAATGCCCATGAGTTGGTCGTGCCCATAGGAAGCACCCCCAGTGCTGTATCGGTGTTCACCAGTCCGTTTGCTACCTCATTGATGGTACCGTCGCCACCGGCAGCAATGACTACCTGCGCACCGCTGCTAACAGCATGGCGGGCCAATTCAGTAGCCTGCAATGGCTTGCTGGTTTCTCGTAAGGTAGTTGACCATCCGTGGCGGTTTAGGAAGGTAACTATGTTGTCAAGCTCGCGTCTGGCGACTACCTGTCCACCGAAAGGATTGTATATCAACTCAGCTTGCATAGGATTCCCATTGCTGTTTTGATTTCCGCTGCCTATCGAATACTATCTTTCGAATCATAACCTGTCAATTTCAAAATGACCCGGCTTCCTCCCCTGCTTTTCAGGGTGCTCTTCATAGGGTATAATATCCATGTAGGGCAAGGAGGGAGCGATGATAATAAACAAACTTTTGACACGAAAAGGGTGGCGCGTTGTGGCACACTCTTTGCTGACAGCAGCCGGGATCGGTCTTCTATATTTATTGTCGAAGATGATCATAGGTGATATCCGGCAGGAGGACACGTTACACCTGTGTGTTTTGGGCGTGGGGATCGCCTTTTCGCTATGGTTAGTGGCATTGGGGAGCATGCTGATAAAGGCCGAAATAACTGACTGGAGATAACGTTGTGGCCGGACTAATAGCCCCTCTTGCCCTGGTAGCCTCCCTGGCGTGGCGTCGTTTCCTCGCGTAGCTTATGAGGAAGCAACAAGACATCTACTGATGACCCGGACTATTCCAGTCCGTCGGGGCCGCAAAATGATGTTGTCTGGGCTGTTTGGTGGAGGAAAGGATAATATCCATGCCCAACGTAGCTGTTGTGACTGATAGTGTGGCTGACTTGCCCCCTCAGGTCGCTGAAGAATTCGGGATTACCGTAGTTCCGCTTGTTGTGCGGTTCGGCACGGACCTCTACAGAGATGGCCTTGACCTCAGTCCCGACGATTTCTATGGAAGATTGAAGACGAGCAAGGCTTTGCCTGCGACGTCAGTGCCGCCGCCAGCGGCTTTTGCTGATGCCTACGACAATCTTTCCGAGAAGACAAACGAGATCGTGGTTATCTGTTTAACTTCTAAGCTCAGTGCTACCTACCAGGTGGCATTACAGGCTGTGGGGTTGATGAAGAAGCGATGCCGCGTTGAGGTCCTGGACTCCCAATGGGCAGTTATGGCACAGGGGTTCATAGCAATTGCTGCTGCCAAAGCAGCCCGAGCTGGGGCAAGTCTTGATGAAGTGCTGGATGTGGCCCGTCATACCATGCGCCGGGTAGATATGTGTGCTGCCTTCGATACTCTTGAATATCTGGAACGCGGCGGGCGCATCGGCAAAGCACAAGCCTTTCTTGGTTCATTGCTCAAGGTAAACCCGATCATCGGCATGAAGGATGGTGAGGTGCGTCCCGTAGCTCGGGAACGGTCTAGGGTCAAGGCGATAGACTACCTGTACAACTTCGCCACAAGCTTCGGCAACGTTGAAGGGCTGGCTGTGGAGTATGCCACCGATCTGGATGAGGCTGACAAGTTAGTCCAGAGGCTGCACTCAAAGTATCCACAGGTTTCTATTTACCTCTCACGTACGAGCCCTGTTATTGGCACACACACCGGGCCCGGTCTCATCGTCGTCAGCGTGCTGGGAGACAAACAGTCTGCTACCTAGCCTGGTAAGGATATGCTACTAGGTATTCTGAGTGTAATCATCGGCTATCTTCTAGGCTCTATTCCCACAGCCTACATCGTGGCTCGCAAGAGGAAAGGCATAGATATTAGAGACGTTGGTTCACGTAACATGGGTGCCGCCAACGTTATGCGTGAAGTTGGCGTTCATGAAGGCATTTTTGTCGTTCTCATTGATGTCGCGAAGGGGGCGGGGGCCACACTTGTTGCCCAGACTTTAGGCATTTCAGAACTCTGGGTCTTTGGAGCTGGTTTTGCGGCTCTGGTGGGTCATAATCTCCCTGTGTACGCAGGTTTCCGGGGCGGCCGAGGTACCGCCACCGTTATAGGCATCTTTCTCGTTCTGGCTCCCCAGTCAGCGCTTGTTACGCTGGCGATAGTAGTCATTCCGTTCTTTGTTACCCTCAGATTTCCGGCGGCCATACTCATTGGAGTTGCCCTTGGTTTCGTTGGGTTTGCCCTGTTGCCCCTGTTTATCTGGTTGTTGGAAGGCTCGCTGATGCTAGTATGTTATGCATTAACTATCGACATCTTCATGCTATTTCGCGATCGGTCCCGCATTAGACAGGTCCTGGCTAGAGGGGCAATCAAGGACATGATATACGATAGACAACGCAAGAAGGCAAAATGATGTTATCGCTCTGGGCGGTTCGGGCTTTCATAGACAGTCCCCACTGAAACCCAGAGTTTTGTTTGGCCTTTCCATGTGCTGTATAATTACACGTTTGACGTCGCGGCCAATTCGTACGAGCACGGAATATCAAATAGAGGAGAAAACAATGACAACAGAGGTCTACAACAGACTGGCTCAGGCGCTCAATACGCGTAGTACGGCGTATCCCTCGATACCCTGCGAAGAGTTCTATGTTCTGGTGGCAGAGCTATTCACTCCCGAGCAGGCGGAGATTGCCGCCAATATGCCAGTTGAGCCCGTATCTGCGGGGAAGCTTGCCGCCAAAATGAAAGTTTCTGATGTTGCCAGGTTACGTACGCAACTCGATGAGATGGCAGGCCGGGGCCTGGTGAGGGTCACAGAAAAGGCTGGTGAACGATTGTATGAACTCATGCCGCTGGTCCCGGGTATCATCGAGCTACAGTTTATGCATGGTCGTTCGGACGACCGCACCAGGCGTCTGGCACAGCTTTTCAAAAGTTACGGCAAGGCAGTCAAGAGCATGCTGCCCGCTGCCCAGACATCTGTCACCGTTGAGAAACCCAAAACCAGAACAATTGTCATTAACCAGGAAATCCACGGTAAGACTACCGTCCTGCCTTATGATGAAGTGATGAAACTCATCGATAGAACTGAGTATATCGCTGCTGGGACCTGCGTCTGCCGTCACCAGGGCGATCTACTTGACAGGCCCTGTGACAAACCGAAAGAC
>JALHUO010000160.1 GCA_022866545.1 Dehalococcoidia bacterium
AAAGCTGCATCCGATATCTGAAGAAGGTCCGAGCCGGTCAAGATCCGTGTTGTCGATAATCCAACCTGTTCACCGATATGCGCTGTTACCAGACGGTTATCGCCGGAAATAACTTTTAAGGAAATACCCTGCTGTTTTAATCTTTTGATAGTGTCGGCAACGCCCGGTTTGGCCGGGTCATCAAGAACAATGAAACCCAGGAAAGTAAAACCTTTCTCATCTTCTTTAGTGATGGTGTTGGCGGTATTATATGGCCGATAGGCTATTCCCAGTACACGAAATCCCTGGCGATTGAAGTCCTCAAATTGGGCCTGTACCTTTTCTTGCAAGCTGGTTAGATTAACGATACCTCCGGCGGTCTCGGCCTGAGAACAGATGGAAAACAGATTCGGCAACGTACCTTTGCTGATTACCAGATTCCCATCTTTGGTTGAGACGAAAATGCTTAACCTCTTGCGAATGAAATCATAGGGTACCTCATCTAACTTATGATAGGCAGATATATCCAGAGAACTATGAGCGCGAATGGCTTCATCGATAGGATTTTTATATCCCGTTTCAAAGGAGGAATTGAGATAAGCATACAACAATACCTTCTCATTTTCATGCCCATCTGCGTCCACGAAGGAATGCAAATGCATGATTCCTTCAGTCAAAGTACCGGTCTTGTCAGAACAGAGTATATTCATACTACCGAAGTTTTCAATAGAGGCCAGCCTCTTGATGATGACCTTTTGCTCTGCCATACGTCTAGCTCCATGGGACAGGTTGATGCTGATGATAACCGGCAGCAACTGCGGGGTCAGCCCTACTGCCAGAGCCAGAGAGAAAAGCACCGAGTCCAGCAGGGGCCGTTTATAATAGACGTTGATAGCAAAGATGGCCATGACGAGGACCAACGTGACAATCATGAGAAAATAGCCAAATTGCTTTACGCCGTGCTCAAATTCGGTCTCCGGAGGCCTGAACCTTAAATGCTCGGCAATCTTGCCAAATTCAGTACTGGGACCAGTGCTCACTACCACGGCTCTGGCACTACCGCTGATAACGTGGGTTCCCATAAACAGAGAGTTCGTCCGGTGACTGATCGGCGTTTTCGCCGCAAGCAAGCCCACCAATTTTTCGGCAGGGTAAGTCTCACCGGTAAGCGTGGCTTCGTCCACAAAAAGGTCTTTCAAATCAAGAATCAGACAATCCGCTGGTACGACATCACCTGCTGAAAGCAAGATGATATCTCCCGGCACAATTTCTTCAGCCGACACATCATTGGGATTCCCTCCACGCACCACCGATACTTTTAATTGAACGATAGCCGTTAGTCTTTGGACAGCATTGGTGGAGCGTCTCTCCTGCCAGAATCCCAACAAGCCGCTGGCAACCACAATCACCAGTATTATGCCAGCGTTGATTGGCTCTCCCAGGAAAAAGGCTAATATGGCAGCGATTATCAGAATGAGGACTAGAGGACTTCTGAACTGGTTTGTCAGGAGAGTCAGCGTATCAGTTTTTCCCTTGGGTTTCAGAAGATTGGCGCCAACACGCAAGAGCCTTTTCTGAGCTTCATCTTGGGTCAATCCGTTTCGGTCTGTCCCGAGTTGATTTAAAGCGTCATCAGAAGAAAGCGTCCAAAATGACCTGTCAGGTTGGCTCGCTAAGGTCGTCATATCTTAGATCACTGTAGTTGTGGAAACCGCGACCTGAAAATAAGAACAGTTTCATCTAACTTCTTTATATTACACTAATCCTACAGATATGTATTCTGGGAACATACTACCTGATTTGTAGTAGGCCTGATTGGTATGGTGCCCCTGGGATTGCCAATTCCGAAGACCCCGTACTAACCTCCTAGTACGTACGAGGAATTGACAACTGCTTATATATGTTCTAGCATGAACACTATCCCGAGTAGCCGAACAGAAACCTCGCATAAAAATCGGGCCTGGCGAAAGCTGAAACGTGCGGGTAGTGGCCAGCACAAGGTAAGCCGAAGGCCAGGCCGGACAATAGCAGATAAACGAAGTAAGGTTATTCGGGACGTTTGATTTTGTGACCTGGTATTCTGGGGACAGAACACCTGATTTGTAGCAGGCCTGATTGGTATGGTGTCCCGGGAATTCGTGGCCAAGAGATATAATATCGCGGCGGAATCAGTGCAAGAAGAAACAGCCTCTGCGCAGAAGAGAGACTATCGGGCCAGGGCTACTCACCCTGGCGCTGTTAATTATGTCTTAGTGAAACAGTCAGGGGTTGGCAAGTGACCATGGCGGTCTAAAAGGCGGTAAGGGCAGGGCTAGCAAGCTAACAGCAAAACAACGGAGCGAAACAGCTAGGAGAGCTGCTAGGGCAAGATGGGGGATTAATCAATCAGGGTGAGGTGTTATAGCAATGACAGTGATGATCGGTATTCGCTTTCCGTCTTTGC
>JALHUO010000161.1 GCA_022866545.1 Dehalococcoidia bacterium
AAAGCCAGGGCGATTCCGGTGTTACCACTGGTGGGCTCGACGATCACAGTATCTTCGTTGATGAGCCCTTTCTCTTCAGCATCAACAATCATTGATACCCCAATCCTGTCCTTTACACTACCCAGAGGATTAAAAGACTCAAGTTTAGCCACCACTTCTGCCTGCGCCCCTTTGGTTATCCGGTTTAGCCTGACCAGAGGTGTGTTGCCAATCAACTCAGTAGAGTCCCTGGCTATCCCTCTGGTTAGCTTAGGTATCTCGACTGTCTTGTATCGAAGCCTCTTCACATTCTGGTTTTTCTCTGTCATTCCACTTTTCTCCTGATCATAAGCCCAATAATCAGCAAAATGCGTGTCCCATTCTTAAAAGCATTTTGTCAATCGCATCCTTATCCTCTCCACCTACTTCTACCTGGAAGCTTACTCTTCTTATCACCATCCCTCCCTACAAAAACTACCGGACAGGCTGGATTACAGCACCTAGAATTGCCATTGCGACCTACCTTCGTCAGTGATTTCCTGCAGGTCGGGCACCTCTCCACATTCTTGTTAGCTTTCGTGTTCGTCATTTCAATCTCCTCCGTGATTCAGGCCAATTTTGAGGCAATTTCTCAAGGCCTGAACCGACTTCCTACAAGCTTGCTCAAAGTCGTCGGGGTTACAACTTCACCCTCTGGACCTTGTGCTTTCTCCATAGTCTCCGACGCCTTTTCGTGTCCCGGGACAAACGCTGCTCAAATGTGATACATCCGTGTTTCAGTTTGTTCCTTCTGCCTTTGCCGCTCAACCAGGTCCTGTAACGTAGTAGAATCCAGAACCTGAGTCATTGCGTCCTTGATCTGGATCCAGACGTCGCGGGTGACACAAGAAGCAGAACGGCTGCATACCCTGGGATCATTCACACAATCAGCCGGGGCAATGGAGCCCTCAAGAAGCAGAACAACCTCAGTAAGCGTGACCTCTGCGGGCGGTCTAACCAACAAGACACCACCTCGAGCTCCCCGCGTGCTCTTTACCAAACCGCCAGCTATAAGGGGAGTGATCAGATGCTCCAAATAGGGCAGCGAAAACTCTTGCCTCCGGGCGATGTCTTTTAGTAGAACCATCCCTTCCCCTTGATGAACAGCCAAATCCAAAAGTGCTCTGAGTCCGTATCTTCCTCTAGTAGAAAGTTTCATTGCCTTCTCCTGAATTGTAGACTAAACTAGTCAACTTGGTATATAATAACCTGGGGTGGAAAACCTGTCAAGTTTTGAAGAACCAATCGACCTTAGATGTGATTCGCTGAATAGGACTGGGATGGTCCAAGGCTGAGCCGCAAGACAGGCCGTTGGCATAGACGGCGTCATGCCGCTGGGAGATACGTCCCGGCAGGCATCAGGAGGATCGCCCGATATTGCTCACTGCTGGATGAACATGGGGATGTTTGATTCGGACGCACTATGGCCAGACTCTCGAAAAGCAGTCATTGACCATTCTACCGATCCTGTCTCGTGCGCAGAAGCTATACAACAGGGCTGCCTTCTACTCACCTTGAAGCTAAACTATTGTTTTCTGCCTATCCCTGTTTATAGCTTCAAAACCCTCGTCGAACTTGGGCCCAACCGTCTAATAGCGGAGGCCTCCGCAGCCCGCGGGAGTCTCCCGAAAGTTGGGACAGATGAGGATATAAGTGTCGCTACCACTCATGGTGACGTTGGTCGAGGTAGCGTTGACATGGGCAACGGTATCCACATCGCCACTCCAGTTGAGAAACTTGTAGTCACTGGCTGGTGTTGCCACGAGACTGACGACCGTCCCAGCATCGTATGTGAAGGTTCCCTCTCCAGGGATGATTACCGAGCCACCAGGTGCGCTCAAGATGGCCAGCATGTACTGGACAGGCGGATCTACCTCAAAGTTAGCCATTATCGAATAGTCCCCGTTCATGGCGATGCTGGTAGCAGCCCTCTTGATATTGCTAATGGTGCTGACATTGCCGATCCAGCCGACAAAATGATACCCGGCATGTGGAGTCGCCACCAGGGTGGTCACTGTTCCTTCGTAGTACGCAAAATTCCCCACACCGGGTGTGGTTACATTGCCTCCAGTGGTACTGGCGATGGTAAGAATATGCGAAGGTGAAGCAGGGGTCTGATCATGAGGTACCGTCCCGGCAATTAGGGCCGGCGAAACCAAAAGAGCTAAAGTTATCAAAAAGATGCCAAGTCTTATCATGTATACGAAGCCTTATGGGACTATTGTATCACTCGCGGAGGAACTATCAATAGGTTATGGTGCCCAAAGCATGCTGTGGAATCGGGGAGTCATAATTCGCTAGTTTGTGTTACAGCTAGTTTTGGCTACCCTTGAACGAACATCGGGATGTGCACAGGTTGATAACGAATCTCCGATTGCTCAAGACATACTCAAGGCTAATTTGAACGTTCGGGTTCTACCCGTTATAGGGCACCGCCCATCTTCCCACTCTACCATCTTGATCCCACAAAGATTGAATGAAAACAGACCCCGGAGGAGGATCTCCCGTCAGGACAAGGCGTGTCTCAGGGCGGGTAGCACCCACGGTGAGAAAGTCATGCATAATCCGCCCAGGATCATGAATAGGCCCCAGAAGAGCGGACTCGTCAGGACTTCTTTCGCAACGGGCACGGCCTTTAACAACCGTGTTGATGCCCGCCGCCAGAAACTAACAACCGCCGATGAGCAGAACATGGGAAAGAATGAGTACAATGACCAGTACCATCTCTAGCCTCCTACTATCACTTATTCTCGATGCGAGGTCACAGTGTAATCACGGAACTGCCAGACCGCAAATGCGCAAGGAGGCCCACATCTTGAAGGTAACGTGACATTGTGGACTCCTGTCGGGCGAGGATGAACGGAACACTGTACTGTCACCATTGAGCAAACAACGGGGCCCCAGCTATTCCGTGCGTGCGTTGCCGTATAGCTATTTCAAACAGGTTCGACGGGTAGGTCCCGGTCCTGCAGGTCGTAGTTGGGGGGAGAAGATGTTGAGCCTTCTAACGCCAGGCTATCGGTTTGAAGGAAGATGGTTGTTCAGCCGCCGACGTCGCACTGCCCCGCCATGTTGTCTCCCACGGCGATCACGGTGCCGTCGGACCTGAGCCCGACAGTGTGATAGGCGCCTGCGGCGACCTGGATGATGCCCGCCCAGCCACCGACATCGCACTGCCCGTAGTCAGGGTTGTAGTCGGCGGGGCTGCCCCGAACCCCCACCGCGACCACGGTGCCATTCGCCTTAAGGGCTACTGTGTGCCTATCGGCAGCGACCTGGAGGATGCCCGTCCAGCCGCCGACATTGCACTGCCCGTT
>JALHUO010000162.1 GCA_022866545.1 Dehalococcoidia bacterium
AGTCCCTTGGGCCTACAACTATTTCATCATCGTGGGTCCAGAGTCTGACCCTGCAGGGATTGGTAACTTGACTGGTAGCCTGGCTCCAGAACAAGCCTTCCAAAAGATTCAGATAGAGGGGAACGTCGACCCAGATGCCGTCAAACTCGTCTCTCGAGGGGATGAATCGGGGACTCACGGCAAAGAAAAGGCCATCTGGGCATCAGCGGGCTATAATTACACAGCGGATATTGTAGGGAACGGGACGGCAGATGGCTGGTATATCGAGGCTGGGACAGGCATGGGAGCAACGCTGGTTATGGCTGATGAGATGATGGCCTACACCCTGACAGACAAGGGAACCTTCCTTGCTTACCAGGGCGACCTGGATTTGGTCCCCCTAGTGGATACGGGGGATATCCTGCTCAATGTCTACTCAGTTATCATCTGCAAGAACGGTGTCCATTATGATATGGCTAACAATCTGGTGAATTTCCTCAGATCTGAAGCCATTCAGGCTTTAATCGCTGGATTTGGCGTGCCAGAATATGGAGAACCATTGTTCTACCCCTGGGATCCAGATATTTGCGGGTTGCCGTAACTGCGCCGGCAGGATTACCTACACCGGGAAGTACGAGGCCTGTGCCAGGAAATAGCATATCGGAGCGGATAGGAGCAATTGACTGAAATATGGGACGGCCTTACCAGGGCCATAGAACTCCTCACTTCTTTCGACCCCGAAGTGCTGGAGATAGCCGGCAGGTCCTTGAGGATCTCAGGGACGGCTTGTCTTTTGGCCTCTCTGATCTGCCTGCCACTCGGGAGTTTGATACACTTTCGTCATTTCCCTGGGAAAAGGGCCTTAATAAATATCATACAGACACTGTTCAGCGTGCCCACAGTTGTTATTGGCTTGTTTCTTCTCGTGCTATTGTCTCGGGCCGGCCCTCTTGGTGAGCTTGGCATACTCTTCACTCCAACTGCCATGGTGATCGGGCAGATGATGCTAATCATTCCTCTGCTGCTAGGTCTGACGATCTCTGCGTTGAGTGGCGTAAGCAAGGAGATTGTAGATACCGCTGCCTCTCTTGGCGCCAGTGGATTTCAGACCACTTGGCTAGTGCTAAGGGAGGCAAGATATGCTGTGCTGGCTGCCGTGATAATGGGTTTCGGCAGAGCCATATCGGAAGTCGGATGTGCTCTGATCGTCGGTGGGAATATCAAGGGAGCTACCAGAGTCATCACCACTACAATATCATTAGAGGCAGGCAAAGGCGAGTTGGAGTTGGCAATAGCGCTGGGCATAATTCTTTTGTTACTGGCCCTCGTCATCAACATCGTGCTCAATAGATTACAGCAGAGGCAATAATGAAACCACTAATCGAAGTGTCAGGCATAAGCCACAGCTATGGTGAGCGGAAGGTGCTACAAGACTTGAATCTAAGTATTGGCAAGGGCGAGGTTTTCGCCTTGATTGGCCCAACGGGGGCGGGCAAGACAACGCTCTTGCGTATCATGGACCTGCTGGAAGTCCCGAGCGCGGGGGAAGTCTATTTCGGCGGCAAGCGCATTCCTCGATCGGGGAGACGAAGACTGGAGATTCGGCGCCGCATGTCATTTATACACCAGAAACCTCAGGTATTTAATCTAAGTGTCTTCGACAACGTTGCCTGTGGTCTGAGATGGCGGGGATTAGACAGGAACAAGATTGCCGACAAAGTTGACCGCATCCTTGAAACGGTGGGGTTAACAGGCTTTGAGAAAAGAAACGCCCGGACGCTTTCTGGAGGGGAGGCGCAGAGAGTAGCTTTAGCCAGGTCTCTCGTGCTCGAACCTGAGGTGTTACTACTGGATGAACCGACAGCTAACCTGGACCCTGTTTCCACAGCCAGGGTCGAGCAGCTGATTCAATATGTTGCCAGGCAACACAACACAACCATGATAATGGCAACGCATGACATGTCCCAAGGGCAGCAACTTGCTGACAGGATCGGGGTGCTCCTCGACGGCAGGCTTGTCCAGACAGGCAATGCCACCGACATATTCCGTTTGCCCCAAAACGAAGAGGTGGCTCATTTCGTCGGTATGGAGAATATCCTGGAAGGCGCGATAATTACCAGCAACGAAGGAATAGCCACGGTAGATATAGGTGGCAATGCCATTCAGGCAGTTTCCAATTATCCGGTGGGAAATAGAGTTTATGCTTGCATCAGGCCTGAAAATATCACTCTGCTGATAGCTGACAGCTGTCACCAGACGGCAGTCAGGAGTTCAGCGAGGAATTCCTTTCAGGCCAAGGTCACCCGAGTAACCACCCTTGGACCGCTCAGCCGGGTGGAAATAGATTGTGGCTTTCGTCTAGTAGCTCTAGTCACCA
>JALHUO010000014.1 GCA_022866545.1 Dehalococcoidia bacterium
ATATGCTCTACATGCCAACTGAAGCCAGCAAACCTAAACGTCTTCAAGGCAGTTTCGTCTCGGATGCTGAGATTGAGAGATTGGTGTATTTCTGGGGCAACCAGCAGCAAATTAAGGTGAGTTCTGTCGACTTTGATGAGGCGGCTGAACGCCCCTCAGGTGGCCAAATGACTGCTCCTCTCGACCCTCTTCTGGAGGAAGCGAGGCATCTGGCACAAGAGTATAAACATGTCTCCACCTCTTTCTTACAGCGCCGTCTTCGTATTGGCTATCCTAGAGCAGCTCGCCTTATGGAAGAATTGCAGCAGGCAGGTTTGGCGGAGGAGGCTCCACCCGAAACCGAGAAGTTCTAATTTCTAATCTCTAGATCCTGAACGAATCGGTGTGAAATGCAAGAAGCAAAAATGCAAATGCAAAATGACAGAGCAAGAGACAGAGGTTTCTTGCATTTTGAATTGTAATTTTGACGTTTGGCCTTTGATTTTTGAGTTTCTTTAGGCGCCGAACTTATCAAGCTTCAACGCATTAGCCATAGCTAAGGGCATTATTTCTGTGGCTGGGAAGCGCCCCATGCCGCCGACCAGGCAAGCTTGTTCGGAAAACTCAGCGACATTATCGGGACGACACCATTTGGACTTCAGCATGAACGGGACTGGATGCCAGCTATGCATGGCCAAGGTTGCAGGGGTGGAGTGGTCTCCTGTGACGACCAGGACATCGGGGTCCAATTCGAGCAAAGCGGGCAGAGCTTTATCGAGTTCCTCGATTGCCTGGACTTTAGCCTCGAAGTCACCGTCTTCCCCACGGGCGTCGGTGCTCTTGAAATGGATGAAGAAGAAGTCGTGTTTGGCATAGTGACGGTGCAAACTACTCAGTTGCTCCGTTATGCTTTCATCCCCTGGTAACACCTTCATTCCTACCAGCCTGGCCAGTCCCCGGTACATAGGATATGCGGCAATGGCGGCTGGCTTTAATTTGTAGATTTCAGATATCGAGGGAACGTGAGGGCGGCGAGAGAAGCCTCGCAAAAGCACCATGTTGGCTGGAGATTTGCCTTGTAGGAGCCCGGCTGCTTGAGAGACAAACTCGTTGGCGATCTCCGCAGTCTTCCGTGCCTGAGGCGATAATGCCTCTATTTTCTTGGGGGCTTGCCCTAGCTGCTGGGGATCAGAGTCCCCTAGCTCGGGAGACAAAGCTTCGCCTCGGAGGATGAGCACAAATCTATGTTCTTTCACCGGCAGCACGGACATCTCGACCCCTTCTACGGCGATATGACTCAATAGGCGGCACAACACGGTATTTTTGTCGGTGGAAATCCGTCCTGCCCTCCTGTGGGTGATGATTCCCTTGTCATCGACCGTGCAGAAATTGCCCCGGGCTGCGATGTCGTCTGGCTTCAGTTCTACGTCTATTCCCAGAGCCTCCATCACTCCCCGCCCGATATGATACTGGACGGGGTCATAGCCGAAGATGGCCAGATGCCCCGGCGCACTGCCCGGCGTGATTCCTGGGCCAACGGGGTCAATGAGCCCGCAGATCGAGTTCCTGGCTATGTGATTCAGATTGGGCTTCCTGGCTGACTCCAATTCCGTTTTGCCGGTTTCAGGATGAGGCAGACCACCCAGGCCATCTATTATCAGAAACACTATTTTAGACGGGGATATCCGGGACATTCTCCTGATATGCTCAAACCCAATCATGTGTCTGCTATTTTACTCGGAAGCATGACCCAGTTCAAGTCTGGGATTGTCTGGCGCTTGATGAAGCCCAATTGGTAACAATGGGAGACTTACCTATTGACGAAATGCTTATTCTCATATCATACTAGTAACAGTTAGGTTATAGGAGGTGATAATCTATGTTTGAGTTTCTTGACTCACTACCTCATGTGGGGCTCATCGGAGGAATCATCAGCCTTATCTTTGGCATAATAGTGATGATTTTTCCTAAGATCCTCAATTATCTGGTGGGCATCTGGCTCATCCTGATAGGGGTGGTAGCACTTATTGCCTTCTTCCGTTAGTCTGAAGCTGGCAGAATCTACCGGCGGGTGGTAGTGGACTAGAAGCCCGACTTTCACGGGCTTGACGAAAGAGAAGCTGTGGCTGGATGGGGAGGTCTCGCCCTCGAGCAGCTAATTCGTGTCTCGGAAACCGGGGCAGTTCGACAAAGTGGTGCTATTCCGACGGGACACACTCTTTTTTCCGGGCGTAAATGGCGACGCTCTTGGGGCACAGGTGATTTAATAAGCCTTCCAGCCAGCGGAAGCCCTTATGGTTGGTCCGTAGGTCCCATTCCAGGAGCCTGTTATAGAGTGCGGGGATCTTGGCCTTTTCCTTCTTGACTCCGAAAACACAGCGAAGCATCCAGTAGAAAGAGTGAAGGGCATGCTTGTAACGGACCGTATAAACGGATAAGCCGGCAGTGTCCACAAGGTCGAGAAGCTGCCGGGTTTTGTACTTCCTGATGTGCCCACCGGGGAAACCATAGTACGCTTTAGATAACTTCCAGCAGACTGATTCAGCCACGAAGTGAGGCACGCTAATCCCGATGGCGCCCTCTTTTCGCAGCACTCTTATCAACTCCCCGACTGCGATTTTGTCTTCGGGAATATGCTCCAGGACTTCAGAACAGATGATCTTGTGAAAGCTGCCAGCTTTGAACGGCAGCTTCGTTACATTTGCCAGGAGGACATGATAGTCGCCTTTGATCTTCCTTTGTTCTTTCAGTGAATCTAACATATACTTGTTCTTCTTGACGCACACCGTGTCAATGTCAAAAGCCACGACGAGTGAATGCGTTTTATTGTAGACTTCCCAGGAGTGTCTGCCATCGCCACAGCCAGCGTCAAGAGTAATGTCCCCATTATTGACACCCAGAATGTCAGGTTCTATCGTAATCATCTTGTTGACAGTACCTCTTGATAGACTTCGAGCGTTTTTCTGGCTGCTTGCTCCCAACTGAATTTCTCTCTCACTCTTTTCCTCCCCGCCTCGCTCATCCGCTGTTGTGCCTGCTTGTCAGCGAGCAACTGTTTGATTGCGGCAGCCAGGGCATCAGCGTTTCTGGGAGGCACTAGAATGCCCGCGTCTCCTACTACCTCAGGCAACGCCCCGCCAGTGGTGGCTATGACGGGAACGCCACAGGCCATAGCCTCAGCAGCAGGTAACCCGAAACCCTCGTAAAGGGAGGGCACTACCGCTATTTTTGCCGCCGAATAGCGTTTTACCATTTCCTCTCGTGTTAGCCTTCCGGTGAAGTGCACCAGTCCGTCTAGATTGAGCTTTCTTACTAGCTTGAAACCATACGAAGGTAGTGGCCCCACATCTTCTATGTAGGAAGAATGCCGGTCAGCATCATCCACAATGGTCAGCTTTATGCCGTCCTTTCTCAGCAATTGCAATGCTTGCAGCAAGTAAAGTACGCCCTTCTTCCTATCGTCGGTATTGGCGACCATGATCAAGCCATCGCTGGCCTGGCTTGCCTTCTCATTCATGCTGAAAATATCGGTATCTATGCCATTGTAGACCACTCTTAGTCTGTCAGCGGGCACCTTGAAGAAGAGGTTTGTATCCCTGGCGGAGCTTTGTGATACGGTGATTATTCTATCCAGATGTCGCGCCACGAAAGCCTGCATTCGAATGAACGAATAGAACCTTTTGATCCTCCATCTTTGTCTGAACCCATTGGCTTGCTCCAGGTCAGCTTGGCTGTCTATTGGGAGAGGATGATGTATGGTTGCTATGACCGGTATCTTCAGCCTTTTCATCAAGAGGAGCCCGTAACCCAGGCCTTGATTGTCATGAACAATGTCGAAGCGGCGCTGTGTACAAAGCTCTTTCAGCTTGGCATAAGCCCTGAAGCTAAATGCCCAGGGCTCGGCGAAGACTCCTAGGCGGCTGGCGCAAAGTTCATACAGGTCGATCGGATTCCTGACTTTGGGAAGGTTCTTCTTGAAGGAGCTTCCGGGGTGGTATATGCTTGAGCTTGTAAGCTGATGTAGGATTACTCCTTCGCTCACTTCGGGGAGGGGTGCGCTGGCGATTACCTCCACTTCATGACCCATCCGGCGGAACTCGCGCGACAGGTAGTAGATATAGATACCTTGCCCGCCGCTGTAAGGATTCCCCCTATAGGTCAGCAGGCAGATTCTCATGTCTTCTACTCGGATGGCGCTTCAGGAACGGCAATTATAGCATGTTTGCTAAGTTTACATAGCTTGACTTCACTCGACAACAAAGTGCCCAAAGGGCTCGCTTCCAAGATTGAAAGGAACAGTCATTGTAAAGTATAATAATCTGTGATTGTGGTGAGCGTAGCCCAGTGGTTAAGGCGCCAGGTTGTGGCCCTGGAGATCGTGGGTTCAAATCCCACCGTTCACCCCAATTTATTTTTGCGCCTATAGCTCAGCGGACAAGAGCACCGGTCTTCGGAACCGGGGGTCG
>JALHUO010000163.1 GCA_022866545.1 Dehalococcoidia bacterium
GGCGATCGATCTCGGCGACATAGACTTCGCAGCCAATAATTGGTTTTATACCCGCTTCCTTGGCGGCTACATAGAAATCGATGACGCCATACATGGCACCGTGGTCGGTAATAGCCAGGCTGTCCATGCCCAACTCCTTGGTCCGGGCGATAAGGTGGGGAATGCGACACATGCCATCGAGCAGGCTATATTCGGTGTGGACGTGAAGGTGGGTAAACTTTTGTGGCATCGGCTAGATTATAGCATCTGCGCCAAGAGCCCCAGACAGGAAATTCCTGCCTGTCGAGAATTTCTTTACCACCATAATGAACATCGCCGTCTACCTGCGCTTTTGGCTGAACCGGCCGCCAGGCTCTGAAGGTCACATTGCTGGATGAAAACAGATTGAGACCAAAGGTGTAGATGATGGGTTCTGATGTTGTGGTAAACTTGGGAAGAAATGACCTACGATCTCGGAATAAGGAAAGGAGCCAGCAATGACGGCAATTCGATTCAAGAAAATCTTTGAGCCAACGAACATAGGGCAGATGCGGCTGAAGAATCGGATAGTCATGCCGCCGATGGGAACCAACTATGCTGAGGCAGGCGGTGCAGTCAGTCAGAGAATGCTCGATTACTATGAAGCGAGGGCCAGGGGCGGAACAGGGTTGATTATTGTGGAAGGAAGCGCTCCCAGCCTGCAATGCAACATGTCTTTCCAGGGATCTCCATCCTATCAGGCATCTCTGGGAGCTGACAGATTCATTCCCGAATGGAGAAAACTGACGGATACGGCCCATAAATTCGATGCCAGGATAGCTATCCAGATAATGCATGGCACCCTGGAGAACTGGAATGGAAAGGCAGTGCAGGTGGGTCCGAGCCCAGTAATCGTGCCCGCCAGGTTCATGGGTATTCTGGGAGTACCTCCTCATGAACTAACTGTGGAAGAAATCGCAGAGAGAGTAGAATGGTTTGCCTCGGCTGCCAGACGTGCCAAAGAGGCCGGTTTCGACGGGGTGGAGATTCACGGCGCTCACCAGTACATTATCGCCGCTTTTCTCTCCTCGGCCACTAACCAGCGCAAAGACAAATACGGTGGCTCGGTCGAGAATAAGGCGAGATTTTTGATAGAGATACTTCGAGCTGTCAAAAGGGAAGTGGGCCCGGATTTTCCTGTTTGGGTCAGGTTCAACGCCCAGGAATGGGGCATCGAGAGCGGGATTACACTTGAGGAGACCAAAAAGATGGTCCGTCTGGCGGTAGAGGCTGGAGCTCAAGCGCTCCATGTTTCGGGTTATGGCGCAGGGTCTTATATAACCACGGCTCCGATTCCAGATACCGCGGGCTTTCTGGTGTCTCTGGCTGAGGAGGTGAAGAAGCTAGCCAGGGTGCCGGTGATTGCGGTTGGCAGGCTGGACCTTGAGCTTGGCGAGAAGATTCTTGAAGACGGCAAAGCTGACCTTATAGCCATAGGCCGGCGCCTTCTGGCCGACCCGGATCTGCCCAATAAGGTGGCCGAGGGCAGGCTTGACGAAGTTACCCCGTGTATAGGCTGTATGGAGTGTATTGAACGGCTGGTCTTCGACGAACGAGGCGAGGGTGTAACCTGCGTGGTCAACCCCGGTTTGGGCAAAGAGAAGGCATATCAGACAAGACCCGCGGGGAAGGTCAAGAATGTGGTTGTGGTCGGTGGTGGTCCGGCAGGCATGCAGGCTGCCGTTGCCGCAGCAAAGCGAGGTCATAAGGTTACCTTGTTCGAAAAGGAGGCGAAGCTGGGCGGGCAGCTGAATATAGCCGCTTTACCTCCATTTAAGGGCGATATTTTCCCCTGGCTAGACTATCTGGTCAGTCAAGTTGAGAACACTGGGGTAAAGGTTGAGCTGAATGCAGATGCCACTAGTGAAATCGTTACTAGAAAGAAACCAGATGCCGTTGTCATAGCCGCAGGGGGTAATCCAGTCATGCCGGACATACCTGGCATTGATAGATCAAATGTGGTTACTGCCGAGGATGTACTCTCGGGCGAAGCCAGGGTAGGGCAGAATGTGGTCATCATCGGTGGGGGGATGATCGGCTGTGAGACCGGCCACTATCTGGCGAAACAGGGAAAGACGGTGACCATCATCGAAATATTGAAGCGAATGGCTAACGACATGTTCCTCATGACAAGGCGCCGTCTCATGGATGGATTGAAGAGTAAAAAGGTGACTATGCTGGCCAGCACGACCTGTGAAGAGATAAAAGAAGGCAGTGTTCTCGTAACCACTGCTGAAGGCAAGAAGGAAACTATTCCAGCCGACACAGTCATTGTAGCAGCGGGCTACGAGGCAAATGATCGCCTGTACAAAGCGCTGGAAGGCAAAGTGCCCGAAATATACTGCATAGGCAATTCTGCCAAACCGCGGAGAATACTTGAAGCTAACAGCGAGGGGTACCAGACCGGCCTGGCTTTATAAAGGTTTCAGGCACACTGGTTGCCTGGGCGATTAGGTAGCCAGGCAGAGCTCCAGAGTATACCTGAGAAGAATATTGCACATTTGCCTGGTTTGTTGGGCACTGAGAAATGTTGCTCCTTAACCCTACAATATGCATTGGCCACCGCACAAAGAAAACTATTGACAATTCCTCTTCATGCTGATACACTAATAGAGATACCAATAGCATCGTGAGGCTTCTGGGTACATGGGTGTTGCGGGTAGCTGGCGCAGTTCTTGTGAACTTTATTCAGGCATACATCCAGATACAATCGTAGATCCTCATTTTTTGCCACGGCAAAACAGTCCTTTTTCAGGCATCTCTTTAACTACTGCTCTCGCTAATGCCCTTGAGCTTTCTTGTGATTATCATTGCGAGCCCCCACTTGCCGGGGCTTACCAATCTCGGAAAGCCGGTCGATCGTGGGTGGTTGGGCTCCTATCGGGATGTCATTCCGCGTTAGTTCGCTTCTGTGATTGCCAGTAGGGAAGCGAGTAAGGAGCCCCTTTGTGGACCCAGTAAGGCACACCTCAAGTCAAAGATGGGGTGGAATTAGGATATGTCTGATGAGAGATGGCGAACAGCGGGCTTGATTCGCTGTGATTGTCAGCCCGACTTCCTCTTCCTTGAGTGGTGAGGATGAAAGTGGGGGCGACGAGTAAAGCAATCTCTCAGGGCTTGAAATACAACAACAATAAATAAAATAAAGAAGGAGGAAAAATGAGAAAGATAGGAATTTTATGTGTGGCACTGGCGCTTATTTTAGCGCTGGTGATTCCCTCTGCGGCATACGCGGGAGATACACCGTTCACTCCGCCCCCTCCCCCCAATGTTGGGCCCATCGTTTTTGTGCATGGTGGGGCGGGTTCAGCACAACAATTTGAGTCGCAGGCGATGCGATTTGCCAGCAACGGGTGGCCCCAGGACTTGATGTTTGCCTTTGAATACGATTCCACTTTCGTTACCCAAGATCTACCAACGGTAATTGCGCGTCTTGACGCGTTTGTTGACAGCGTTCTGGCACAGACCGGCGCCAATAAGGTTTACCTTATGGGGCATTCTCTTGGTACAACGGTGTCTCACACTTACCTGTCGGTGCCGGCTCGTGCGGCCAAAGTTGCCAAATATGTGAATATTGATGGCCGTACAGCCCTTGCCCTTCCCGGTGGTGTACCTACGCTGGCTATATGGGCCGAACTCGCCGGAACAGGACTCCCTAATCCACTTCGCCAGATAGTAGGGGCAACCAACGTTCTTCTCCCAGGGCAATTTCATATCCAGTCGGCAACCTCTGCTGAGGCATTTGCGGCGATGTATTGGTTCTTCACGGGTCAAGGACCGGCAACCACAGATATCTTGCCTGTACCGCCAGGCCAAGTTGAAATCGCCGGGAGGGCGGTCTTTTTCCCGGCAAACAAAGGGGTGGGTGACGCTACCGTAGAGATATGGGAGGTAAACCCCGTCACCGGCTACAGAATCTATGATGAACCGACGGCAACTTTTGCCATAAGCGGAACCGGGTATTACGACGGAACCTGGGGACCTGTTCAGGTCAATGGTCTGAAGCACTACGAGATTGTCCTCCTGCGTGAAGGTTTTCGACCTCATCACTTCTATTTTGAGCCTTTTATGAGGAGCGACTATTTCGTTCGCCTCCAGACATCTCCGCCTGGTGGGATTGGTGACTACATGGACCGGAGCGACAACCACAGCAACTTAGTTGTTACGAGGCAGAACGACTGGAGGGATGCGGACATTCTCCAGATCAACGGCGTCAGTGTACTACCCGCACTCGTCCCCATCCGAAAGAATTTGATCGGCCTCTTTATTTACGATAAGGGTGCGGATGGAGCAAGCAACCTTAGTGCACCGATCCCCTACTACCACGCCATAACGTTCATGTCCGGTATTGACTTCTACATGCCTGCAGCTAACCCCCCAGACGGGACAATATCCCTTGTGGTTACACCGCGATGGGGTGGTGGTAAAACGCAGGTGATAAACCTCCCCAATTGGGCGTCTTTGGGACATGGAGTAAGCATTATAGTCAATGACTATGTCCAGGACATTGATTCCTGGCTTAAGTATGTTCCCAGACAGGCTCCCGGCCAGCAGAAGAAGATGATGTACGTACCAGTTTAGGCGTCTGGGATGGGTATCCGAAGTAGGGGTGCTTGGTGAAACTTAACGTAAGTTGACAGACAACTTGGCAAAGGGGGTGGGGTCTACCCCACCCCCTTTCGTTGTCGGTGTGTTTGTCATCTCATGCAGCGAGGCTTCAGACCGGGCTGGCTTCGCAAAGGTTCTACATACATTGGTTGCCCGGACGGCTAGGTAGTCAGGCAGAGGGCCAGGGTATACCCGAGGATTAGACTACACTCGCCTGGTTTGCACAATATGTTGACCTCTTGACGAACCATAGGAGAAGCCGATAGTATGCAGGGGCTACAGGAGGAAGGAGGAGGGAATGAAGCTAGTGACTTTCGGGGTTCCCACACCAGTTGGTCAGATACAGCGCATCGGAGTCATACACCAGAACAAGGTTATCGACCTCAACACGGGCTATACACGCTACCTGGCTGATAAGCATGGCAATAATGTGGCATACGAAGTGGCAGCAGCAATCCTGCCGCCTGACATGATTGCCTTCTTGAGGAGGGGCAAAGAAGGAAAAGACAGGGCCGATCTGACCATAGACTATGTGGCGAAATATCAAGTCAAAGGCAGCCTGTCGGTCCCCGGGGAGAAAGGATAGTCTACGAGATGAATGAGGTTAAGCTGAAGGCGCCGGTGCCGCGGCCGAATTCCCTTCGGGATTATCTTTCCTTCGAGGGCCATGCCAGTTTTTCCGGGAAGGGTTAAGTATAAACGTGGTTGATGTACTCATAGCAGTTTAGCCTTTTATTTTCGTAGTCTTCACCCTATAATATTTGAAACGCCTAATTGTCAACATAGGGGTTGACAAGAGTCATTATTATTATTATAATATGCTGTAAGGATAACTCGTAAGGGTTAGCGTATGAAAGGTAGTCCGTAAGGTCTACCTTTTGTATTTATATTTAATGTTTACTCCAAATAATAGCGACCATATCGGTTGACGTTTGGTTCTATTGCCTCATTCAACTTGTTAGTAAACAGACTAGGTGGTTTATGGTATGGCTTCCCATTATCAAGTACAGTCTTCACCTTTTGCCCATATGCAATCAAGTCAGCAAGTTGCAGTCCTGCGACATTGTGAATTTTAGTTCTGAACTTTATTTCATCATCTGGGAAGGCCTGGCAATATCCCTCTGCTGTACCATAGTCCGTAAAGCCATTTTGTCGGATATACGTAAACGCTCGCTGAATTTTCGCATCTTCCACTTTACCCCTAGCTTCGGCAATAATATCAGCTTGCAATTTATGAAAGTGAAGATAACCCCGAACTCTCCACAAGAGAACCGCTAGAGAGTAAATATAGGCATCAAAGGTTTCCATAGGATAATGTTCAATATGAGCCTTTTTGTCAATCACCACAGTGAATATTTCCATTTTTATTGTTCTATATAAGTTAAAAATTGCACATTCCCATTTCTTACGTAGGTCTTCATTTACCAACACGCCAAAAGCATGTTTTCGGTAAACAATCCAACTTCTTACAAGAATAGGCGGAGTATCGGGGTCATATTTGAAAAATTGTTTCTTAAGAGACTCCAGTGCTTGCGGAATCGCACCATCATAATATTCCTTTTTAAATAAGACTCCTGTTAAACCTAAATAACGACTCTCTAGTTTATCCAGTTGCTTATAACGATGGTCTCCTGTTTCATCTATGTATAATCTGTAATTTACCACAACAACTGGATTGTAATAAAACAAATACAATATTTCAAATTGTTAAGTTCAAAAAGATACACCACCTTATTTTCTAAGTGTTGTTAGACTAGCCACAATATAAGCCCTCTGCTTCAAACCTTTTAGCTTTCTCTTAGGGTGTTTTCGCTTTAGGATAGGTTTTGTTCTCATAACTGATAAGAACTTTGGTTTTACAGGCATGGCGACTTTCGCTTGGCTAATAACCTCTGCCCAGTCCTTGAAAGGTGTAGCTATCCCCATCTTTTGTGCTGGCGGGACATTGCCTAATGTCTCGTGTTCCTTGAAGAAGTTGTAGTGGACTAGCCACGCATCAGTTAGTAGCTCGGCTGTCTGCATATTCTTGAAGCCACGTATAATCTTTGTCCTGTCCTTCAATGTTCCGTGAAACCGCTCAATGATATTGGTTGAATTAACATCTGTGAAAGGCTTACTCTGAATATGTTTTGTCTCAGCGCCAAAGACAAGTTCTATGCCGTCTATGTAGGCTGCCAACTTGTCGGTGATAATCCTCTGTGGCGATTTGCCAGCTCTCCGTTTAGCTTCGTTCATTACCAAAGCTGCTTCTTTGATTGTCCTGCTAGTTGATAATCGTGAAGCTAGTAAGTAGCGTGTCTTTTCGTCTATCACATCAAAGAACCAGATATTCCTACCGCCCACCTTCAAGACTGTTTCGTCTGCTATCCAAGTATCCCCAACGATAGGATGGAAGTTGGCTACTCTATTCACCGCCTCTTGTGAGAAACGCCTTATCCAGTTATAGACGCCCATCTCCGAGTAATAAACGCCGAATTGCTGCTGCAAGTGTCTCTGGATAGCGTCTAAAGGCATACCGCCAAAGTGGCAACTTAAAGCTGTGGATATATGTTCAATGGGCGTTTTCATTGTGGGCAAGGATTATGTGGTGGTTGTGGATTCGCTGTCTACGGTTGGCCTGACCCAGAGATTCAAGGATGAGATCAGGAAAATCACCGATAAGCCGATTCGCTATCTGATCAACACCCATCACCATGGAGACCACACCTGGGGGAATCATGTCTTTGCGGGGGCCACCATAATCTCGCACGACTACTGCCGCCGTGAGCTAACAGAGGCAGGTATGATGGACCCTAACCTGCTGAATACCATCTTCCCTGAGTTCGATTTCCGGGGAATTGCCGTCACGCCCGCTGGTATCACCTTTGACAAGCAGCTTACACTGCATATGGACGGGCGGGAGGTTCGGCTGCTGTACTTCGGGCCAGGCCATACTGTAGATGACATAATTGTGCATTTGCCCCAGGAGGGTGTCATCTTTGCCGGCGACTTCATCTTCTTGTATTCCACCCCGCTGGGCATGGAAGGGTCCTTTGCTGGCTGGCTCAAGAACCTGAACGCCATGGCGAAGCTGGGTGCCCGGACTTATGTCCCCGGCCACGGGCCCGTGTGCGGAGTGGAAGGGCTGAAGCAGTGTCGCGATTATCTGGTCTTGGTCCGGCGAGAGGCCAAGAAGCGGTTCGACAAAGGCATGACCGTTGATGAAGCTGCCAAGGACATCGACCTGCGACAATTCAAACAATGGCCCAATCATGAGCGCATTCTGTTCAACGTGGAGCGCCTCTGGCGTGAGTTCCGCGGCGAAGACCCCGCCACCTCTAAGCTGAATCTTGCCGAAGTCTTCTTGCGAATGGATGCCATGGTAAAGGCAGGAGAGTTGTAGCACGGAATTATGGTTGGTTGAGGATGACAAATAACCCAACCTGTTCAACGTCTGACAAAATCCCGTTTTGTCAAAAGGAAAGTCTTTTCGAAAGCCATAAGAATCTCTCAGCCTATCATCTTGCCACCATTTCTGAGCCTGGGACCTGGCGCTCACCCCCGTTATTCGATTTACCGACCTTATACCAATCCCACGAAAACCTGCAGAGAACGAAAGAAACGCTTGACAGTGCGGCGGGGGATGATACAGTATGAGCCAGGATTCTGGGGAAACTAAATTATTACCAGTGCATTATACTAATGGGGTATGCTTGTTTTTCTGCTGGCTGATATGGACCTGAGCGAAGAAGAGGAGCTCGTCAAACGAGCACAAAGAGACCGCGATGCCTTTGCCAGGCTCTACGACCAGTATTATCCCAGAATCTTTGGCTATGTGCTGAGGCGAAGTGCCAATCTTGAAGCTGCCCAGGATATTACTTCAGAGACATTCTTGAAGGCATTGGGCAAGCTCTGGCAATTTCAATGGCGCAATGTCTCTTTTTCTTCGTGGCTATACAAAATCGCCACTAATGAGATTAACCAGTACTTTAGAAAAGCCGAATATAAGAAATCCGTGTCGCTGGAGGAATTACAGGAACGGGGTTTTGAACTCCTGTCACCACATGACCCGGAAAACGAACTGATAGAAGCGCAGGAAAAACTAAAACAACATCAGGACTTTCTGGAGATTCAGGGAAAAATCGCTCGACTGCCTGCCAAGTACCAGGAGGTCATCGCTCTCAGATTTTTCGAGAAGCGGCAGATTAAGGAAATTGCTGAAATCCTGGGAAAAAGGGAAGGAACGATAAAATCCCTGCTGCATCGGGCAGTGGAGAAATTAAGAGAAATGGACTGAGCCATCCCGTCAGACAAGAGTCAAATTCACTGAGGACCCCAAATAATGCAACCTTTTTCAGCCTTCTGCATTTAGAGTAACAGAAGGAGGAAAATAAGATGTTTGGAAGGCAAATGAAAATACAGCCGCTGCTGGGAAGCAAAGACATGAACGTTTCCGACCGAGCGAATCAGGAAAACGGACGGCACTCTTCGTCAGGGCCACTCTCTTGGTGTTTCGCTGACCGTGCACTGCCCGAATTGAAGTATGTGCTGACAATCAACGGGTATGTAACTCTCTCATAGGGAAAATGGAAGGAGGAAAAGCCTATGAAATACGAAGATTTTATTAAGAAACTGGAAAACCTTAGGACTCCGGACATCGAGCTACCGGGTCATAGGCAGGCCCTGAAGATGTTTTTGCTCAACTCCGGGCGTTTCAAGGAGAGGACGATTATGAATTGGGCGAAAGTATTAGCTCCGATCACTGCTGCTGTGCTCTTAATTACAATGGTAGGATTCTTTGCTGCGGACGTGCAAGGGCCTCTATATTTGGGAGAGAATCAAATCAGCAAGTTCACTTCTTATGGTGAATTACAGGAATTTGTGAAAACGAACGCAGGATATAAACAATTCTCCTGGGGATTCTCAAGAGGAGATGTCTTCCTTGCGGCAGGTGGTGCCGAAAATGCTGATCTTGCCCCAACTGTGTCAGGTCACTCTACCACCAATATTCAGGTTGCCGGGGTGGACGAAGCAGATATTGTTAAGACCGATGGAGAATATATTTACCTTGTCTCGGGAAACAAGACCATCATCGTGCAGGCGTATCCCCCTGAACAAGCTCGAGTCCTATCCGAAATCGAGCTAGAGGGCAGAGTGATAGGGATATTCATCAATGGAGACAGACTGGTCGTGCTTGAAGAAGAAGTGCCCTATTATCCTTATTATGATTTGCCGAGCCCTGTGGAGAAGTTCTACATGCCTTACATATCACCTAAGATGTATATCAAAGTGTATGATGTCTCGGACAGGGAAAACCCTCAATTGCAGAGAGAGCTTTCTACTAATGGTCAATATGTGAGTTCGCGGATGATAGTCGATTACGTTTATGTGGTGGTAAATGAGCCTGTGTATGAGCAGGACGATGAAATAAACCTCCCCAAGATTGGCTCCGGGAGCAACGAGACCGAAATACCGGCCACAGATATCTACTATTCCAATGTCACTGACTACTACTATATGTACACCACCATTATAGCCATAAACACACAAAATGATGCCCAGGAGCCAACGTCTGAAACAATCCTGCTGGGGGCCTCCAGCAACCTGTATGTCTCTGCGGATAACGTTTATCTGACCTTCCCGGTGTGGGGACCCGATGTGCTGGAGCCGGGAGGGGTGATTCGAAGTCCTGAGCGGAGTTCTGAGAGGACCTCCATCCACCGGATTCAAATAGACGGTGCCGAACTAGATTATGTTGCCAGCGGCGAGATCCCCGGCATGGTGCTGAACCAGTTCTCCATGGATGAGTACGATGGCTACTTCAGGGTGGCAACTACAACCCACGGCGAGAAAGCCCTAAACAACGTGTACGTTCTGAATATGGCCCTCAATGTCACAGGCTCGCTGGAAAACCTCGCTCCAGGGGAGACCATCTATTCAGCCAGGTTTGTGGGGGGCAGATGCTATGTGGTCACTTTCAGGAACATTGACCCGCTATTTGTGATAGACCTCAGCGATCCCGAGGCCCCCAGGATTCTTGGCGAATTGAAGATAACTGGCTACTCAAGCTACCTGCATCCCTACGACGAAACCCATATCATAGGGATAGGCAAAGAGACAGTGGCGGAGAGCGAAGACTTCGCCTGGTATCAAGGAGTCAAGATATCGCTCTTTGATGTCAGCGACTTCAACAACCCAAGGGAGATAGGCGATCCGTATGTAATAGGTGAGAGGGGCACAGATTCACCGGTTCTGTGGGACCACAAGGCATTTCTGTTCGACAAGTCCAAGAACTTGATGGTGATACCCGTTCTAGAGGCGAAGATAAATGCGACGCAGTATCCTGCAACGGAGTATCCTGAGGGAGTTCCCTCGTTGGCTTACGGCCAGCCTGTCTGGCAAGGCGCATATGTATTCGACATATCTATAGATAATGGGCTCCAACTGAGAGGCAAAATCACCCATGTCGAGAACATCACCTCCCCTGAACAAGGCTATTACTACTATTACTCTCCTTTTGCAGTAGAGCGGTCCCTTTACATAGACAACGTTCTCTACACTATCTCGCAGGCCAAGATAAAAATGAACAGCCTGGAGAATCTAGACTACATCAACGAAGTGGAGCTTCCACACCCAACGTGGATACCTTATGACTACCCCCCTGGTGTGACCAGGTCCGAGGAACCGTCTACGGGTGCTGAGCCTGGAGGGGAAACGATTCCAGGCGGCCAAATCTGAACTGAAAGGTATGATAGAAAGTCTAGATGTTTGTCGCAGGTGAATGAGATGAACAACGTGGAGAATCTGGATTGCATCAATGAGGCGCAGCTCTCATTCTAGGCCTCCACGATATATGACTGTCGCCCCGGGTAGCCTGGGGCGGCAGTCAAACGGTCCAAATACTTACCAGAGGTGAACGACATGAAGAAGATAGTCGTAATCGTGTTAGCTTTAGTGTTGTTGTCGCCGGTGATAGCCTCTATTGGAGGGACTCAACCGGCAGCGGGTGAGGTGCTCCAGTCAGATAAAGAGCGGATAACTTCACCGGATGTTCTCACGGATGAGCAAGCATTGCTGGTTGAAGGAAACAGCGCCTTCGCCTTTGAGCTTTATCAGGCGCTTAGAGGGGAGGAGGGTAATCTTTTCTATTCTCCCTACAGCATCTCCCTGGCACTGGCCATGACATACGCCGGAGCGAATGGCGAAACTGCCCAGCAGATGGCCGACACCCTTCACTTCATTCTTGAACAGGCGAGACTGCACCCGGCATTTAACTGGCTCGATGCTGAACTTGCCAGAAGAGGGGAAGGCGCTCAAGGCAAGGATGGAGAGGGATTCAGGCTGAACATTGTTAACGCCATCTGGGGGCAGAAAGATTATGAATTCCTGACTGAATTCCTCGATGTCTTGGCCGAAAACTATGGGGCGGGCCTGAGAATACTGGACTTCATAAGCGAGGCGGAAAAGTGCCGCGTCACCATCAATGACTGGGTGAGTCACCAGACGGAAGGTTGTATCGAAGACCTTATTCCGGAAGGTGCGCTTGATGAGCTGACCCGCCTTGTGCTAACCAATGCTATCTACTTCAATGCGGCTTGGGAGTATCCCTTTAATAAGGGGATGACAATAGATGAGCTGTTCTACCTGCTCGACGGCGGGCAGGTGACGGTGCCCATGATGAGGCAAACCGAGTCTCTCGGCTATACCGATGGGGAAGGGTATCAGGCAGTTGAGTTGCCTTATGATGGTGGTGAACTTTCCATGGTGATTTTGCTCCCTGCTTCTGGCAGCTTCAAGGCATTTGAAGCAGGACTTCAGGCCCAGCAAGTCAGTGACATCATAAGCAGTCTGCAAGCTACTCGAGTTACCCTGACGATGCCCAAATTTGAATTTGACTCGGAATTCAGCCTGAAGGATACCCTCGACTGGATGGGCATGCCAATTGCCTTCTCTCCTGACGAAGCGGATTTCTCCGGAATGACTGGTAATCGTGAGCTGTTCATATCGAATGTTATACACAAGGCATTTGTGGCTGTGGATGAAGCTGGCACCGAGGCTGCTGCCGCCACCGCAGTGATTGTTGGAACAACGTCAATACCTGTGGAGCCTCCGGTAGAAGTCACTATAGACCGCCCGTTCATCTTCCTGATTCGCGACATTGAGACCGGCGCCATTCTCTTTGTCGGGCGCGTTTTGAATCCAAGTACCTAGGTAAATGCTGCCTGTATTGCAGAAGACCTGTTAAGGGATCTGCAAAATACGAGGGCTGGATATCCCAACGGGGGGCAATCCAGCCCTTCTGATTTCAGGGATAACTTTAATTCATCACAGGAGCTTCACCGCCTTGCTCATTGGTCTCCTCCGGGTAAGCTAGCAAAACGTACGACGATCTTAGTCCCTTACGGAAGTAGGGTTACCAATGGGTGATTGACGAGAATGTGAAGTGGTCTTAGACTATATTCAGTTAGTCTTAGGGGGTGTTGCATATGCCTGTAAAAATAGACGGTCGAATTTATTATAGGACTGCTGAAGTTTGCCAGATGGTCGGCATAGGTAAGAGCACCCTGTTCCGCTGGATCAGGCAGAACATCGTGAATGATGCCGAATATAGAGATAGGAAGGGGTGGAGGCTCTTCGCGGAGGATGAACTACGCAGCCTTGAGGCGGAGACTAAAAGAATTCAGAAGAACCATGGGACCGTAATGCAGGAAATACCATCGATTTTGAGGAGCAAGGTCTAGGAGGTGTATCGTGGCAACTACAATCACTAAGAATCCACAAGCTAGGAAGGTGGTGGGTAAAGATGGGGAACAAATGGTCGAGATTCCCTCCGAGGTCTCCAAGGACGAAAGGGATTCTCTTGATGAGTTGATGGGTCAGGCCCAGTCCGCCTACGAGTCGTATCTGCAAGCTCAGAGAAAGGTAGCGCTGGCATATCAGGAGCGCCAACGCCGGGTGGAAGAGTCCTTCAAGGAAATTGAAGAGCACGCTGCTAAGCTGTGTGCAGTTGCCATAGAAAAAGGCACCCGGTCCCTGGAAAAGGCTGAGCAAGAAGCCGAAGAAATGTATAAGAAGGCGAAACTGAGTGGTACACAGGTTTATCAGGACAGTCTCAATGAGGCGTTGAGAATACGCAGGGAGACCGTCGAACAGGCCTGGGAAGAAGCGAGAAGAAATTCAGAGAAAATCTGGAAGGTCTTTCAGGGTGAAATCAAGAGATAGGAGTATGAAGGGATCTTATGAAGTGAAACGGGGCGACGCCTTGCTTGGGTGATCCGGCCGTTCTATGTCCTGAGAGAAAGGTGAGTGATGCTATGAGTATTATAGGTAATGTTGCCAAAGATGATGTGGCTGTGCTGGCTGGACGTGAGTTCAAGCGAGTCAAGAATGGACTAGATGAGACTCAGGTAGCATCTTTCATTAGCGAGCTCATCAAGGAGCGAGACAAACTGGCTCAGTCCCAGGATCATATTGCATCTCTTAACAGGCTTGCGGAAAGGGCCATTGTCGAAGCAGACAAGCTGGCTACGCAGATCAAGACAGAAGCTGCAGAACAGGCCAAGGCTGAAAGTGCTGCCCTCGTAGATAGGGCCAAAGAGCAAGCTCGACAGATGGCGGAAAAGAAGATAGCTGAAGCCGTGGAGCTTGCTAACGAAAAGGCTGGTGCTATCAGGGCCAAAGCTGAAGATGAAGCAGCAATCCTGCTAGAGAATGAAAAGAATAGAATCCGTAATGACATGCGCAACCTTGTAAACCAACAATGTGGCTACTTGCTGGAGGAACTGGAACGACTTAAGCAACAGGCAGCGGCGATACAAGCGGATTTTGACAATGGGTCGCCCGTGCGCAGAGAAGTGGAGAGCGCTGCAACCTTCGAAGTCGCAGAAGAGAAACGGGGCACAGCAGCAGAGACTGCTGAAGAGAGCAACACTGTGGTTGTGGAAGCGAGCAAGAAGACGCTTGGGGAGCCGGAGCCAAGCTGGCGGGCTACGGACCACACCGAAAGAAGCTTCGACTTACCAAACCTACTTCAGATTGAAGAGCAACCAGAGGCGGGTAAGCCACAATGGGAAGTGGAAATCTTGCCTCCGTTTGAGATAGCCAAAATCATGGAAGTCGTGTCCTTCCTCGATCAACTACCGGAAGTTGCCAATACCGAGATGATTGTACCTCAGATTGATGTACCTTTAATTCTGGTCTTCCTGCGTAAGCCTATCAACGTCATTGATGTGCTGCAAAAAATCCCTGCAGTGGCTTATGTTCAGGAGGTTACATCTAACATAGTTGCGACCAATGGCAGACCAAGGAAAGTTCGCATAAGCCTGTCAAGGGGCAAAAAATCGTAGGACAAAGAAGGAAGCGACACGCGTCTCTGCGACACCAGGCAGCCAGGATTTCCCAAGAGGTGGGCCACCATCGGGCCGCCGAGTAATTGAGATAACTGAACTGGGCGGCTGGTCACGAAGGCGGGACGAAGACCGACCCTGACCCGGATCAATATATTCCCTGAAAGATATTCAAGACTCTTCCCGTTTTCGTGCTATTATTTGAGAACTGTCTGTACAGAGAAAGGGCAGGAATTCATGATAGGTTTTGAGGCACGATGCGGCACCACCGCTATGGGGATAATGCCTCATCGGGACGTGGAGCAGGCGTTGAAACTTGCCCTGAGTCTGGATATCCCATTCTGGCCCCAGCTTCCCAAAGTGAGCCTGTATGAAGATATGTATGTTCAAACATCGCAGAATTTCCCTGGCATAGCTATTGACTTTGACAAAGGGAGGCTTAGTTTCCACACTTCCCGATTTGAACAAGAACTAGACGCATATTTTGTGGAAATGGATGTCCCGGAGACTTTTGCCCTCACCGCCCAGTATTCCACGGTATTCCACAAGTTTCTGTCTAAGGAGCTTCGAGATTATAAAGCTATCAGGGGACAGAACATCGGTCCCGTGAGCTTTGGCTTTAAGGTGCTTGATGAGAACTTCAAACCCATCATTTATAACGATGAGGCAAGAACTATTCTGTTTGATTTCATTCAGAAGAAGGCCAACATCCAGTATCGGGAGCTTAAGGAAAGGAATCCCAACGCCTTTGTCTGGCTGGATGAGCCAGGACTGAGTTACGTGTTCAGCGGTCTTTCGGGATACAATGAGCAGCAGGCTAGAGAAGACTACCGTAATTTTGTTGAAGGACTGGAAGGTCCTAAAGGGCTGCACCTCTGCGCCGAGGTAAATTTACCTTATCTGTTGGAATTGGGAATGGAAATTCTGTCATTCGACGCCTATCAAATTGGATTTATGCCTAAAGAGTACGCCGGCAGCGTGGCTGAATTCATCAAGAAAGGCGGGATTATCTCGTGGGGCATAGTTCCTACTGAATCCACAGTCATGGCAACGCAGACACCGGAGAGACTGGCAGCGATCCTTGCAGGCTATTGGGAAGTGGTCTCCCAGAACACAGGTTTGTCCTTGAACCAGATTGCCACGCAAGCATTGGTGGCACCGGCCAGATGTTGCCTCAGCGACATAGGCCAGAGTAGTACCGCCGATAAGAAGGCAGGCGAATGCCAGGTTTCCAGCTCTGAGGAAAGGATTGTGGAAAAGGCGTTTGCCTTCTTGCCTGAGCTCTCGCAGATACTGAGACATAAGTATGGCGTATAAGGACAATCGGAATAATATGAAAGTATTGGGCATCATGGGCAGCCCGAGAAGGCAAAGCAATACCGAGATCCTTCTGGATAAGGCTCTGGAAGGTGCCAGAGAGGCCGGAGCCGAGGTCGAAAAGGTACTGGTCTCAAAGCTCAAAATCTCACCGTGCCTGGAAATATATGCCTGTCGTAAGGATGGCAACTGTGCCATCAAAGATGACATGCAATTGCTCTACAAGAAGCTTCTGGAAGCAGACCACGTCATTTTTGCTTCGCCGATGTTCTTCTATGGTGTTACCAGCCAGGCGAAGGCCATGATAGACAGATGCCAGGCTCTTTGGGTAAGAAAACATGTGCTGGGCATGGGCAAGGAAGATAAACGAGAGCGAAGGGGGTTGTTTATCTCGGTAGGCGCTACTCGAGGTGCAAAGCTCTTTGATGGCGCTGTGCTCACCGTGAAGTATTTCTTCGAGGCTATAGGTGTGGAATATTCTGGCGATTTACTGGTAAGGGGAATTGACAACAAGGGCCAAATCAGGGAGCATCCTGCGGCTCTTGAAGATGCATTTCGCCTCGGTCAGCAGCTTGTCCGCGGGAAGTAGAGACGGGCAATGAAAGCAATAGCCACTGACAATCTAGCCAAGGTGTTTGGTCATCTTGTTGCGGTAGATAATATCTCATTTGCGCAGGTTCTTACTTCTTCTCCAAGATGGAAGCCGATTGGGGAAGCGGGGGAAAGCTAGCAGGATTGATGCTGATCTGGATGTCGATGACGATTATGGTGAACCTGCATGACTCGGACGCTTTCTGTGGTGCGGGACATAGACAACAGTGTGAATAATATGCACCTGACTTGAAGAATCTGATAACATAAAGTAGCAGGAGGTTGTAACATGTCTAGAAATGCAAAGATCGCTTATGTCAGCCTGATCGGTCTGGCGGGACTGGTAGTGCTGTTGGTGGGAATATTCACGCCCCTGAGCTTCGGCATCAGTCTAATCATAGCCATAGCCTGCTGGGTGGGGAGCGGTATCCTGGCGAAATACTGGGAAATCAACAAATAACGGGAAAGATGTGAGCCATTCCGTCTTTCTCTACGCCCTGTCGCTGCCGGACTCAGAAGATCAGCTGAAGCAGTCCCGATTGGTAGAGCGTGGGGGGAAAAAGACCTGACTCTCTAGCCAGATTAGTAGCGTTTAGCTTGTCGCGTAGACTTTACATTGCCCCGATAATCGGGAGCAGAGAATAATTGGGAAGTCCTTGAACTAGTAGCGTCATAGTTCTTTCTCCCCGTATACACACTAGAAATACCTGACAGCGCTGTTGGTGCGACACAATAACATGTGATACAATAGTATTGTAGGCTAAGAATGTTGGAAGAGCCGGACTCTGGCAAAAGATGAACCTTTCATACACCCGCAAGGTGTTCCAGTTCTCACACGGAGAATAGTGGGAGGTGGAAACGAAAAATACGAAAACCGTGTTACCAACTCTGCTCTCTATCGCTCTGATCTTCAGCCTGATTCTTCCTGCTTTGGCAGCGGGAGCTTCAGCAACCGTGCCTCTGCCAGGTGACCATTCTATTAATCATCTGGCGATAGATGGCTCGAACCTTGCTTCGGCGATGGCTCTGAATACGCCTCAAGGAAACGTAACGCCTATGGTCGCCGCCGGTAGCGGCCAGATAGTGGGGCTTAAGTCCGACGGGACAGTAGTTGCCGTGGGAGACAACTACGACGGGCAGTGCAATGTCGGCAACTGGACGGACATCACCCAGGTCGCCGCAGGCGGGTATCACACGGTGGGGCTTAAGTCGGACGGCACCGTGGTCGCCGTGGGAGATAACGACTATGGGCAGTGCGATGTCGGCGGCTGGGAAAACATCGTCCA
>JALHUO010000164.1 GCA_022866545.1 Dehalococcoidia bacterium
GGGAAACCTGGGAGAAAAGCAAGGAATTGGATAGCAACTTGTTACGGTTGGTCAAGGTGCTGGCCGGATAGGAACGTGACAAACCACTCTATCGGGCTCAGCCCTGCTTTTCTCGAGAATCTCCGTCTTGTTTTCCTTTGAGAACGCCGCCAGTTAGCTTTCTGTACACCTCACGATATCTTTTCGATGTTCTCTCGATTACTTCCGGTGGCAACATAGGTGCTGGCGGTTCCTTATCCCATCCTGAATCTAATAGCCAATCACGGACTGGCTGTTTATCGAAGCTGGGTTGCGAATGGCCAACCTCATATTGACCGGCGTCCCAGAAGCGACTGGAATCTGGTGTCAGCAGTTCATCGATAAGGGCCAATTGACCATTGATGAAACCAAACTCGAACTTGGTATCGGCAATTATTATGCCGCGGCGTTTGGCGTAATCCCGAGCATAGGAGTAGACGAGCAAGCTTTTTTGCTTCAGTTCCCCAAAAATTCTGTCAATGCCCAGCTCTCCTATGTCTTTGTCGGTCAAAGGGCGGTCATGCTCTGTTTCACTCTTAGTAGTGGGGGTAAAAACAGGCCGGGACAGTTCTTGGCTCTCCTTCATTCCCGGGGGCAGACGGATATCGCCCACTTTTCCAGTCTCCTCATACTCCGCCCATGCTGAGCCAGAGAGATAGCCCCGAACAACGCATTCTACGGGTATGCGCTCAGCCCTGGCCACAAGCATAGAGCGACCGATAAGAGAATCCGGCAGTTTCCCCGGCTGGCCCGAGAGATTCTTTGCTTCGTTCAGAATGACATTGCCATCGATTACCTTGATAAGGTGGTTAGGCAGGATATGGGCTGTCTTCTTGAACCAGAAGGCAGAAAGTTGGTTGAGGACTCTTCCTTTGTCAGGGATGCCGCAGGGCAAGACCACATCGAAGGCCGAGATGCGGTCCGTGGACACGATGAGCAGTTTATCGCCTACGTCATATACGTCCCTTACCTTCCCGCGTCGAAATAAGGGGAAAGACAAGTTTGTATTTATTCTGACTGTAGGGCTGCTACTCATAGTTTCCTTGCCTAGGCTATGATGTTTTCAGTAGCTAGGATTCAATGCCACACAACCTTTTGGCACTGCTCTTCATTCTCTCTATATTGGACTGTCTACCAATCATAATTCTTTGAGCCATAGGTGACCCGGCACCATGCATCGATTCCGCCAAATAACATGCGGCTCCTAAACCCACCGTGAGATTCTCAATCAGTCGTAGTACACGAACGCGATTTTCTACCGCAATACCATCAACACCCTTCAGATACTTAGCAACATACTTGCCTATCTTGGGATGCTTAAGGTCTTTTTCAGAAGGCATTGTTACTATTAAGCCGCCAGCGATGTCCTGAGCCAGTCTGGCTATGTCATAAGGAAATTTCGTCACGTTTAGTTTAGATACATTGGCTCTCAGAGTATCTACAAGGTAAGTCCCCGAAGCTTCTCTGTGACCTTCATAAGCACAGGCAAGACTGCAAGACATCAGGGTTTCATTGAGCTGAATCATGTCAATGATTTTGTCTCTAATGTGGGAAGCTTTGGCAGTGCCCTGATATTCAGCAATTAATTGACTGGCGCCAATCAAGACATCGCCCATACCTGACTTGCAGGCATAACTTTGGCGGTGATAAGCAGAAAACTTCTCTACCAGGTCGCCGGCAAAGTCATATTCCTTGTACATAAAGACTCGGTCCCAGGGAACAAACACGTCGTCAAAAACAACCATACACTCCTGTCCCCCGTAAAGAATGTTACCGA
>JALHUO010000165.1 GCA_022866545.1 Dehalococcoidia bacterium
TGATCGTAGTACCCTCGGTGGCGGTGTTGTTAACCCGGTAATCGTCACGCTCATTGGCAGCTACCATAGCCGTATTGGTGATAGTGCCTGAAGTTGATTCGCTTACCTCGACTGTAACGTTGACCGAGGTGCTGACACCCCTGGCCAGTCCGCCTATGACCCACCTGACGGTGTGTGAACCAGGGTCATAGGTCCCGCCGTTTGTGGCCGAGACGAAACTGACACCAGATGGCAGCACATCGAGAACGACTGCGCCGGTAGAATCCGATGGGCCATTGTTGGTTACCTGGAGTGTGTAGACAATGTTACTGCCGGGGCTGACCTGGTCAACATTATCTGACTTATCAACGGTTAGATCAGTCACGGTGCGAGTAGACCCGCCGCCTCCGCCACCTCCGCCTCCGCCACTTCCCAACGGCACGAGCCTCGGTGGCTGGCCGCATATGATAATGCATACTCGTCGCACAGGGATCTGCAGTTCCACGCCCTGCGCGATGCCCCATACATTCCCCCTCTGATTAGTTATCCAGGTTTCGCAGTCTTCGGTGACGCGGACTATCATGATGCTGCCCCTCACCGCCGCCACACCACCTGGCGTTTCAATATCGTAGCTAGATGCTGAGTCAACAAGCTGCGTCACGCGGGTTATGGTAGTCCCTATTACCTGCTTAAGCCCGATTGTCGTAGAGCCGGTACTGGAAATATTGAGTGAGGCAATTTCGACCTGGGTGCCGGCCTGCAATTCGATAGTGCTGCCATCGAAGAAAATGATCTCGGCGCTGGAGCTATTGCCGGACGTTACTATGTCCCCGAGTTTCAGAGACATCCCGACCTGCGCCTCTGTCCAGTTGCCCGTACCTGCCTTCATGACGAATACGCTTCCCTCGGCCATTGACAGAATAGTGAGCGTGCGGTCAGGGGCGGGCGTATCCGTGGGCACGTCTGCCGTGCCTCCGTTTGGCGGTTGCTGGCCCCGCTGAATTAAGGCTATGGTCACTGGAATAGACACAGCCAGTATGGCCACGACGAGTATCAGCAACAGCTTCTTACGCGCCATAGGTCTCCAGTGAACGTTGAGAATGTTCTATCACTAACAGAGACTTCTGTGGATATCTACTGCTTACGTGAAACGCTTTACTTGCTTTGATAGACAACCTATAATTCCTTGCAGCTAACTGTGACTTCTTGGACCGCCGATGCGATGATGTTGAAGCCAGGAAACGCTATATTATACTCTCTGGCAATGCTTATGTCAATAGCATTTTACTTTGGAGCTGGGGGCATCCAGCGTAGCGGAGGCAGCCTTTCTCGCGGGGTAAACAGGATATGAGTATGGCAGAGGACAAAGCCAACGAGACAGCCGCGCTACCCAAATTCCGGCAAAGGTACCGGAAATCCGAGATCATCTTTGAACAAGGAAGCACCGGCAGTGAAATGTATCTCATTCATAGCGGGAGGGTGCTGCTCTCGGTTCGGCGGAACGAGGGCGAACAGGCCCGCTTGATTGTTCTGAATCCAGGTGACTTCTTCGGCGAAATGGCTCTGGTGGATGACTCGCCGCGGTCAACTAGCGCCTCGGCCGTCGATGACGACACAGAGTTAATTGTTGTGGACAGGGCCAGGTTCCTGTTTATGGTGCGGCAGCAGCCGGAATTCGCACTCAGTCTCATGCACACCCTGTGTCAGAGACTGCGAGATATGGACACACGATTGTCCCTGAGGGAGCCTCGCCGTGAAAGATAAGCGACCCGGCCCGCGCGCGCAGACTAAGGTTGAGGTGCAACCCGAGCCATCCAATGTAGTTGAGCTGGTGCCGGGCATCTACCAGCTTCGTGGCGAGAAGCCCGGAAGTCATGTCTATCTTATCAAAGGCGCTACTAAGAATGTTCTTATCGATACCGGGGTTGCCGTCAAATTCTCCGTCCTGAAACGTCAGCTTGCTGAACCAGGCCTGCGTATAAGGGACGTAAATCTGATCATACTAACGCATGAGCATTACGACCATATTGGGGCTACCGCCTTCTTCCACCGGACTGCTGTGGTAGCAGCGCACCGGTTGGCAGCCAACAAACTGGAGTTGCAGGATGAATTTGTCACCTTCAGGAAATACCGCGACCAGCCCGGCAAACCCTTCTGGGTAGATGTCTGGCTGGAAGACGGTTCCATGATTGACCTTGGGAATTATGAACTTCAGGTGATACATACGCCGGGACACACCTCGGGCTGCATTTGTCTATATGAGCCAAGAGCGGGATTGCTGTTCACTGGCGACACGGTTTTTGCGGGAGGCACTCTGTCCGAGATAGCTGTAGGCGGTAACGTCAGCGACTATGTGAATTCGGTACGGCGTTTGAGCAATCTGAAGATCAGACAGATTTACCCCGGTCATGGCAAAGTGTCCAGCACGCCCGATGAAGATTTGCCCAAAGCCATAGTCTATGCTCAGACAATGCTTGATGACTGCAAGACTTTTTTTGAAGCTTTCATCAAGACCAGAAGATTGCAGGACAAGCTTGGTTCGGCTTTTGGCTATTGGACACAGCCCCGGGACAAAGAGAAATAGACGTCCTCTTTACTACCAGATAATTCATAGACTCCGGATAGCTGTATGTCCTGCTACAGGATAAGCTCCTCACCCTCGCGTGGAATATCAATCGAGATTCCCAGCAGTTCAGCTACTTGCCTGACTTCTCTCCTTGTCTCGGTCTCATGTTGCGGGCTCATGTGGATGACAACCACCTTCGGCAGAAGACCTTTTATTCGACGGAGCTCAAACAGTTCCTCTTTGAACATCTCCGGACAAAGGTGAGCTGCATCCCTTGCCATATTGGCGAGACGATTAGGCCAGGTAACTTCAATTATGACCAATTGCGGAGATATGTTGCTCCATATAGAGGAAAGGCCGGGGCCGGTATCGCCCGTATAGAACAAGGTCTTTCCATCTCCGGATGTTATTTCAAAACCCACGCCGTCAAGAGGATGCGGCACAGGCACCGCCATGACCTGGTAGCCTTCTATGTCTTGCCGCTTGAACGGTTCCAATGGGACTAATTTGATGGTTGCCTTTCTGAGAAATGAGGCCTCGCTGGTGAACTCGGGATAGACTACGCCATCAATCAGGTGAGATGAGAGAATTTCCAGGGTCCTCGGAGTGGCGACCACCCTGGTAGTGCGGTCAGAGTTATTGAAGGCAAAAGCAGGGACCGCCCTGATGTGGTCGTAATGACCGTGAGAAAGCAATATCGCCTTTATCTTCCTCTGCTCGGGGAAAGTCAGCTCTGAGACCAGGCTACCGGCATCCACGGCGAGGACATCATCGATGAGCAAAGACACGAGCCTCGTGTTTTTGGACTCCGCATTATGTGTCCCCAGAAACTTTACTATCACCGGGACTGCTCCATCGCCATACTTATTCCTTAAGAAGTCCGGCTAGCTCGTCTCTTCCCTCAGGCGTGGTCATGAACACCAGGGTATTCTCCTGGTCGATAACATAGCTTTCCGGTGGGTTGTAAACCCAGTTCTCTCCTGTCTTAACCGCCAGCAGCAGGGCATGGGAGAATCTCTTCAGATTCAGGGCCGATATAGGTCGGCCTACAAATGATTCGGGCACCGGCAACTCTTCAACCCGCAGATTCCTCTCTCTGTCCCGCAGCATAGTGTCCAAAAACGATACTACCGTGGGTCTCACCATTTCGGAAGCCATCCTCAACCCGCCAATAGCGCTGGGTGAGACTACGGCATCGGCGCCAGTTTTCTTCATCTTTTCGGTGTTTCTAATGTCGTTACAGCGTGCCACTACCCTCAGCCGGGGGTTAAGCTGCTTTGCCGTCAGAGTCACTACCAGGTTCTGGTTATCGTCCCCGGTTACAGCGAATAGTCCGGCGGCTTTCTCGACACCGGCCCTCAGAAGGGTGTCGCTGTCGGTAGCATCACCTTCTATGAAGACCTCATCACGGAATGATTCCAGGTTGCTCTCTACATTCTTCTTATTGACGTCCACTATTACATGAAGCCTGTTGGTAGCGTGAAGCTCATTGGCTATATAGCAACCCACTGAACCGCAACCGCATACAATATAATGGCCTCTGTAATTGCCAGCTATTTTCTCCATTTTTCTCCTCCTGAAGGACTCCGTCAGTTCTCCTTCAACTACCAAAGCAGTAATATTAGTAACAATATATGCCATGATACCGATTCCAGAAATAGCAATGAATATGGTGAATATCCTGCCCCCGGCATTGCCCGACAGGTCAATGACCTCTGTGAAGCCAATTGTTGTGATAGTGATGACCGTCATGTAGAGAGTGTCCACAAATGAGTATTGTCTGCCGCCAATGAACCAGTAGCCCACCGTGCCTATCAATATGATGGCTATCAGGATGGCGCCAGCCCAGGCAAACTTTCTATAGACTCCTGAAGACATAGCTGTACCGTATTCTATATGATATGACTGATTTACCTCAAGAGACGCTCTGCCGGAGGCTCAGTTCATTAGTGGTGCAGTAAACGCTATAATACTCAGTATTCCAGAGCACAAAAAGGAGGTACAGACAGATGACTGTAGTTCACATCCCGGGCAAGAAGTCCCGTCACATCATGCTATACGCTCTTAGTACGTGTGGCTGGTGTCAAAAGACCAAGAAGCTTCTAGATGATTTGGGAGTAGAGTACGACTACGAGTATGTTGACCAGCTTCAAGGCGATGAAAGGGAAAAAACGACTAAGGAGGTATCATCCTGGAATCCCAGATGTAGTTTCCCGACCATGGTTATAGACAATAAGAAATGCATCGTTGGCTACAAGGAGGATGAAATCAGGGAGGCAATCCGAAGTGAATGAACAGGGAGTGGCTATAGCTGAAATTGACAGGCTGCATGAGAGATTAATCAAGGAAGCCGAAGTTGTTGGCTACCATCTTAATCCCGATGTGGAGTTTACAAAGGGGCTGATAAAGAGCCTGATTATAAATGAACGGAGATACGGCTATTGGGCCTGCCCGTGCCGTCTCGCTTCAGGAAAGAAACAGGATGATCTAGATATTATCTGCCCGTGTGATTACCGAGATCTTGATCTGAATGAGTATGGCGTGTGTTACTGCGCGCTGTACGTCTCGGACGCTGTGCGAAAAGGGGAACAGAAGGCCGGCAGCATACCAGAGCGGAGGCCGCCACCAGCGGAGAGAAAGAGAGAAACCCAGAAAAAAGGCAGGAGACTGACTGGGCTTTCGCTGCCGGTATGGCGTTGTAAGATTTGCGGCTACCTTTGTGCCAGGGAACAACCGCCCGAAGTGTGTCCCATATGTAAGGCAAAGAAGGACCGTTTTGAACGGTTCATGTAACGGCAAGGTAGGAGACGAAACATCTCAACCTGTTAGCTTGTTGGGAAGCAAAAGCTCGAAAAGTGACCCAACAATCGTGACAATTGTGTCGTTGCGAGGCTCTTGTTTGGACAGGCTGGTTAGACAGCGAAAAGAAACACAAACAGGTTCCAGTAAACAATGATTGTGTAAAACCCCAGAGCTACCACCGCCACCATATATACGAGTCTGGGGTTGGCATTATACTTAATCCATAGAAACAGCGTGACCA
>JALHUO010000166.1 GCA_022866545.1 Dehalococcoidia bacterium
CCGTAAATATGCTGGTAATTTGTTCATAACCTTCCTTGCGAGCAACACTGGCAAAGAAGGTGTAGCGATTCCTTGCCTGGGATTCTCCAGCAAAAGCTTTCAATAGGTTTCTTTCGGTTTGTGTGCCTTTAACTGATTTGTCCATGTGTTATTTCTCCTATCCTGTTATTTTCTGCATGTTTTCCCCGCAGCAGACTAGCGTTCCCCCGCCCACCTTGGTTACGGTGACCTCGTTGCCGCAGACATTGCACCTGTATTTCTCACCAACCTTTTTAACTGCCATATGTGCCCTCCTTTCTTCCTATTTTTTCCGACAGTCATGACATAGCCCACGAAACTCGAGCTGGTGGTACGAAATCTTATATCCCGTTCTATCTGCAATCCTTCGGTCCAACTCTTTGTTTATTGGCTCATTAATGTCAAACACTCGGCCGCACCCTTCGCAGTGGAAATGGTAGTGGCCATCCCGCTTTGCCTCAAATCTGCTGACAGTGTCGTTAAGATTTAATTCCGAAACCAGCCCCATCTCCTGTAGCACTCTGAGATTGCGATACACGGTCCCCTTGCTGATGCTGGGTATCTCTTTTCTAACTTCATCATATACTTGGTCAGCGGTGAGATGGCAATAGCCTCCTCTCAGAAGTCCTAAGATTGCTCCCCTTTGTTTTGTCTGTCTGTTCATAGTATTGGTAATGAATCCTAATACTGATATGCTAGCATGAGCTATTTTCCATGTCAATCACCGAGTCAATTACCTGGTGGCGGAACTCATATTTGTCCGCGTTACAGAATTCACACTCTAGGCTGGAGAGCCGCTCAATTACGTTCGAGTTTCGGCTTGTTGAGAAAGAGCTCGCTCAGCGCACCTCCTGTCGAATCTCCTTAATCTTGCCCTGTTATATCGCTGAGCGACAATGCATGGCATGTTCGCAATAAGGGCGTAGGCTACCATGATCATCCCGACCCACCAGTCGTTCCAGATGAAGAAAACAAACGAAAAAACGAAAATGACCCAATGTACGAGCTCAGCACGGCAAGTCTCCAAGATAAACCTTTGTATGTAAAGCGCATCTCCGTTTTTCAGATGCCTCTTCCTGAATCCGTTTCTGGATACGGCAGCACCGTCCGGCAAAACCCTCTTCCATTTTTTGACCCCCAGGAAAACCTTGTATATTTTGCCTTCTCTCTCCCAGCTGCGTCCTCTACAAAGCCACGATTCCGGGTCAAAGGCGTCTGGTTTTATCTTTGCGGCCGATATGGATACGCCTAAATGAATGACCAGCCACACGATGAAATCAAGCGCTATGGTCAATACACTGGGCAAATGAAAGATCATTTCGGCGGACCCTTATCTTTCTTCACACTTATGGTCACGCCCTTCCACCTTACGCTCCTCCTGATGAAAATCACGAAGAACGAACGTAGGAAGATAATCAAAAAGAATAGCAACGAGAGTGGGTAGAGGACGGCAGTATAGAACTTAAATCTCCCTATACGGGACAACATCCAGTAGATTTGAGCTACATAGGCGAGGTACAAGGATGCCCACGTCAGTATATAAAACGTATTGACGTCGAATAGCGCTTCAACGAAATATATTGTTGCGCCCATACCGCCACCGATCCAGGCCACAGCAGCAAGCAGTATTGGAGGGTATGTCTTTGCTGCCCCGGTAGCAAAGCCCTTGCTCCACCCGTCAATTAATTCTCTAATTCCGTTCGGGTACATTCGAAATGAGATAGTACCCTTCCCGCCATAGCAGTGTATGGAAATCTTCTGTCTTTTGAATTTTTCACCGAGGGCGAGGTCCTCCACTACCTCACCCCTCACCTCACTGTGACCACCACTTTCGAAGTAGTGTTTCTTTCTCATTCCTATACATGGACCAAAAAAACCTATCGGCTTCATGTGACCAGCCATCACAGTAAAAGGGCCCATTGCTCCCATCATGACTATATTGAAAAACGCAGACAGTTGTTCGTAAAGTCTTTTGGTCCTGTGATAAGGCTGTATTGAGACAACGCCATCATTTTTCGTGCACGCTGCCACAATCTCTTCCAAGCCATCTCTTTCGAGAAAGGTATCCGAATCCAGGAAGATGAGAAGCTCTCCTTTCGCTATCAGAGCACCCTGATAACATGCCCACGATTTCCCAACCCATCCTTCGGGCATAGGTTCAGACTGGATGGTCTTCACGCCTGCCTGCTCAGCGATTTCCCTAGTCCTATCTTCTGATTGAGAGACGACGGTAATGACTTCGCTAGCGACAAAGTGTTGATCTCGAAGGGATGCCAGCAAAATCGGCAGTGACTTTTCTTCATTACGCGCTGGTATGATAACGGAGACGTAAGGATATGAACTGGTTTCTCTCTTGCCTCTATCACAATGTGGGATTCGGAATAGGAATAAGAAACCCAGAACCCAGAAAACGACGTGAACAATCAGACTTACGAAATCCACATTTGCTGGTCTGCATTATAGACGTTGAGTTCGTCAGACACAAATCTGGCGTTGAAATTACTATCCACGCGCCTCTACTTCCCCGTAGGGGATGAGAACACTAACGTTGCGCTTTGGATGCTCACCCCATAGCCGACAATTGTCTTCCAGAGTATTAGAAAAGGAGAAAGAACAACCAGTAGACCAGTGCATTCACTGCCGTCAGGGGAATGCCTACCCTGACAAACTCCCAGAAGGTCAGGGTTTCCCCGGCCTTCTTTTCAGCGTTCTGGATGATGATGACGTTGCTGGCTGCGCCGAGGATGGAGAAGTTGCCGGCGATAGTGCTGCCTGCTGCCAGAGCCATCATTTCCTTGGTCGCGGCGCCCAGATGACTCAACACAGGCAGATAGAGTGCTACCAGCGGAACGTTTGAGATCAGCTGGCTTAACGCAATACTTACCGCCATAATGATACCGATGGACCCGAGATTGAGGTCCAGGCTGGCAATAACACTTTGGAAGTATCCCGAGTCCCAGACACTCTGCATCAGAATAAACATCGCCGCAAAGAAAATCAGAGTGGTCCAATCTATTCTACGGAGTATTCCGAAACGGTGAGGACTCAGCAAGATGATGGGCAACGCTGCCGCCAGGGCAATATAGGTAAGCCGGAAATCAATAACAAGCCCCAGGAAAGAGGTGGTTATTCTGGCAAGCACCAGGACAACGACAACAATCAAGGATACCTTCGACAGTCGCGCCAGCCTGGGGTCTGTAATGGGCCCGGTCGAGTGATTCAGTGGCTGATTCTTCAAGTGTTCTCTGTAGAAGAACTTCAGCATGACGTATGTCAGAAAAAGACTGATGAGCGTTGGCACCCCCAGGTAGCGGAGGAAAGTTATGAATGGACTGGGGACATTCCCGTTAATGGCAACGAGCAAGTTTTGCGGATTGCCGATAGGACTCATCACGCTGCCGATTGTGACGGAGAAAGCTAGCGAGAGTAGCAGCAGTTTTGCGCGGATACCGGTCTTTCGCGCAATCTCCAACATCACTGGGGTGCCAATGATAGCCAGTGTGTCATTCATCAGAAAAGCCGAC
>JALHUO010000167.1 GCA_022866545.1 Dehalococcoidia bacterium
CTCCACAGTATCCTTGTATTGAGGAACTTTCACCGTCCATCCGGTCCTTTCCTGCAGAATCCTGGCAAAGCTGGTGGCTGCCTTTTCTTCCCCGTGAGTGACAAACACACAGCGCGGCGGGACACGGATGTCGGATAGCCAGGCCAGCAGTCCATCGCGGTCGGCATGGGCCGAAAAACCATCGATTTTCTCAATGTGTGCCCTCACCGGATGCATTTGCCCCAGGAGACGGATTTCCCTGGCGCCATCCAGCAAGATTCTGCCCGGCGTCGCCTCCGCTTGGTAGCCGATGAACAAGATTGTGCTTTCCGGCCTCCTGATGTTGTTGACGATGTGATGCTTTACGCGGCCCCCGGTTACCATACCGCTGCCGGCTATGATGATACTGCTTCCCTTTATGCTGTTAATGGCTTTAGACTCTTCTACACTCTGTACCATTTTGAGGTTTTCAAAACTGAAGAAGGAATTGCCCTGGCGCAGGCGCTGCATCATTTCCTTATCAAAGAGCTCGGCATGACGCTTGAACACCTCGGTGATCCGTATCGCCATAGGACTGTCCAGAAAGACGGGTACTGGTCGAATTTCTTTGCGTAGAAGCAGTTCGTTCAGGTGATACAGCATCTCCTGGGACCGCTCCAGAGCGAAACTGGGGACAATGATGTTGCCACCGGCGCTCACCGTCTTGTTGATGCAATCGCGTAGTTGCTTTTGAATGTCAGTGTTCTTGTGCTCTTCGTGAGTACGGTCGCCGTAAGTCGCCTCTATGACCAGGTATTCAGCCTCATCGAAGAGAGTCGGGTCGTTCACTATCGGGCGGTCAGGCTCGCCGACGTCACCCGAAAAGACTATTCTGTGGTTCTTGCCATCCTGGCGGACATTCATACCTATGACGGCAGAGCCGAGCACATGACCTGCTTCATAATGACAGCCTTCGATATTGCTATTGATTCCGACACATCTCAGATATTCCACGGCGGAAAAATGCGGCGCAACTGCTTCGGCATCCGCCACAGTGTAGAGAGACATCTCCGGATAAGGACCGCGGCGTCCATCCTTTCTGTGGCGTTCCTGTTTATATACCGCGTCCTCTTCCTGCAGCTTTGCGGCATCCAGGAGGATAATCTCGGCTATCTCAGCCGTCGCCTGGGTGCAGTATATCTTGCCCTGGTAGCCTTCACGCACCAGCCTAGGCAACAGCCCGCAATGGTCAAGATGGGCATGAGTCAGAAAAACAGCATCGAGGGACTGAGGGTCAAATGGAAATGGCTGCCAGTTTCTCTCCTGGTACTTCCGCTCCTGGTATAGCCCGCAATCTATAAGCACACGGGTATCCTGGCTCTCCAAAAGATAGCAGGAGCCTGTAACATTGCACGCTGCTCCCAGAAATGTCAGTCTACCCAGCACAGACGATACGACTCCTTGTTAATTTACTTGATTTGGAAATTCGGCACGGCATATTCCTGGCCATTATAGCTTACACATCATAAGCCCGGTCAAATCCCGCCGCCGCCAATTGGTTTTGCTTTTAGATGTCTTTGACTTTTCTTTTCTTGATCAGGGCGACATGTGCTGTAACCCCAATAGCAATACAAATCAGTACTATCCTGACAACTATGTTCTCTACTGCAAAAGCTATAGTGACTCCGATAGTGAGCCAGAGTAGAAGGATGGTAGATATCTTTATTTTTATGGGCATTCCTCTGCCTTCGATATAGTTCCTGACATAGGCTCCAAGTATTCTGTTGTCTATAAGCCATTGATAGAACCGCTCGGAGCTCCGCATATAACAAGCAGCTGCGAGCAAAAGAAACGGGGTTGTCGGCAGAACGGGGACAAAAACGCCGATAATCCCCAGTCCTGTGGATAGGGTTCCTGCTCCAATGAGAAGCCTTCTCTTTACTGCTGTGCGCATCTACAAAGGGTGTGGCATCCCTGACTGAATCCGGTCTAGCTGGAATATGTTCTTGCAGCCTCTTTAGCCCTTGCGATGATTTGCCCGTCGGATACTTTGTACGATGTTATGGCAAAAGAGCCGGCTACCTTGCCCTGTCTTTTCTCTATCTTAGCCGTTATGTTCGCCAGAGCTTTCTTTGAATCGTCGCCGCCCATGGTAAAGAACGGAATGACGCTCCGGCCCTCGAAATTTGTCTGGTAGATAAATGAGTTAATTGCCGGCGTTGGTCTGGAAGCCCAGACCGGAGAGCCCACAAATATCCTTTCATATTGCTTTGAATCGACGTCTATGGGATTTATCTTACTTCCCCGGTTGGTGAAGGCGGCGAAGCCACCGCTCAAATAGACGAACGGAAAGGGTATGGGCCTTCTCTCCTCAATTTCCAATAGTGTGGCATTCAACGCTTCCGCGATTGCCTCAGCTACCAGCCTCGTTTTACCCGTCAAGGAATAATAGACTACTAACGATTTCATTTACCCTCCATAGTATCTGTTTTACGAATTATACCTCACGGGCCCATAGACTGAAATATCAGGCATGCGTCCATAAGATTAGCGACTCCTTTCTTTTCGTCATTGTGAGGAGCCAAAGGCGACGAAGCAATCTCCGCGGGGCAATGGCACAGGAGGTTATTACCCAACGTTACAAGCATAATCAGGGATTGAGTGGAGATAGCCAGGAAGGCAGCACGGATCAGGCGGGGTGAGCAGGGACATTCAGCTAACCGTGATTATGGGTGAGGGGTGATCGCACAAATCGTGATTTTGCCTTTATAATGCCCATAAAACCAGAAGACCCTATACGCCGCTGGCGTTTTCTGTTCAGCGTATGCCTCAAAGACCTTCTCCCCGTGGGGGCCTCTCAAACTGAAGTATTGGTGACTCTGAAGACTCTTGTGTCGGGGATTCTCGGCTAGATATCCTATGGTCTTCCTGACCGCCTTATAGCGTTTCTTTTGGGACGCATCACTCCTAAGGCGGACATAGGTCGCCTTTGCTTCGTCAGTCCATTCTAACTCGAACAACACGGCTGACCCTAAAGAGCGCCTAAGTCAACTTTGGATATCTTGCCCTGTGCCGCATCGGCAAGTCCCCGTTTGACCGACGCCAGGGCAGCGGGGTTCTTGAATAGCCATAGTTCTGAAGCAGGGATGGTTACCTGTGGGTCCAGCACAATTTGCCCGAATTTATTGGTGTATATATGATATGTGATGCCTTCCTCAACCAGGGCTTTGGGTAAGACTACTCGCTTTTTGGCATCCGGCTTCACGCTAGCCGCTACCATTCTTAGATGTCCATCCTTAATCACAGTTGCCAATTTGCCCCCGTTTGATGGGTGGGACAGTCCCACATGTGTTCACTTCCCACCACATTCTAGCATAGCCACCGTATTTGTCAAGTCCCGGTTGTATCTAAACCCGTGCCCATATCCCCGCCGACCATAGTTTACCGTGCTATACTTACGGAAAAGCTGCAACTCTAGAGGTGTGTATGACGCCACGCAAACTTAAGACTGACCCGGTAATCCTTGAGATGCCGTCCCAGAAGATCGCCGTTGTCCAGGGAAAAGGTTCTCCGGACAAGGTCTTCCCCAAGATATTCCCTGCTTTATTCGGCTCAGTTTATACCTTGAAGTTTGACCTGAAGAAGAGGGGATTGGAGTCCTTTAAGGTGAGCTGCCCCCGTGCTCGCTTTCCGAACGCCCATCTCTACCCCAAAGGAGAATGGCTCATAATTGCCGGTATCCCCATACCTGACAA
>JALHUO010000168.1 GCA_022866545.1 Dehalococcoidia bacterium
AATGTATCATCGAGTTTGGGATTAGGATTTTGGACGGCGCGTCTTTTTATGGCCAGCTTGCCAGCCCGGGGACACAACCAGCCGACGTTGGCCGGCAACTCTTCGCTTTTGATTACGTCTTGCGGCGCCACGTACCAAAATTCGTGGAAGCTCTCGACCGCCCACTTGTACTTGACAGGGTTGGCCAGCTCCCGCAGAAAGTCGGAACGAGACACCTTGATTTCAAACGCAGACCGCAGTAATCCTTTGGATGGCCATAGGTCAAAGACTACGGCGTCTACCCACCGGCCTTGATAGCTGCCCGTGCCATCCGGTACCTGCTCCATGACGACATATTTCTGGTAACCATCTGCCCTGTTGAGCGGGTAGCGTTGTCTGATGAGTTTAACCAGGTCCTCTGCGTTCATTTATCCATTCTCTCTGGTGGGAGGTTTTGTTTCTTTGTCCTCGGGAATAAAGACTATCCAGCCATAGGGGTACTTACGCTCGGGAGCCAGCAATCTCATCTGCTCCGGCGTCATCCAGGCGCCCTTCTTCTTCAAAGCCTCGAGCATGGCGTCTGCGCCAGATTCAAAAGCATCAAACTGTAACGCTACGCCATGAGGATTCTCCCAATTAGGCGGACGATATTTCATCAACGTACCTCCATTTCAAATTGTTTTGGATATTACAAATAGTCTTATGGCAAACCCCAAATATTCTTCCCAATTCCCTTTTGCCTAAACTAGACAACCTAATAGTTTGCACGTCCTTTGAAGATAATTTGTGCTGTGGGTGCTTCTCCCCTTTTAATGGGTATGGTTTAATACGAAATGTATATCTCATATTTTCGCTGGGCGTCAGATATTCAAGATTACTTAGAGATGGATTGCATCTATTAAGGTCTTTATGATTAACTTCACAACCAATGGGACATTCACCAATAAATGATTGGGCTACTAAGATATGCACAAACTGTTGTTTTGCAATACCACTCTTACAAAGCGTTACTCTAGGGTAGCCTTGACTATTATTATGCCGTTTTAATAATTTGCCGGACGGCATACGCTTTACATCACCCGTCTCACTTACTTCATATAACGACTCGTAGCCTATAACAGGTCTCCAGCTCATTGTTCACCTGCCTTTCTTCAGTAATTCGCCATATATCTCAAGCCATTTCACCTGGACCTGGGGGTCCCAGGAGTTAGAAAACTCAGGGAGTTGCGGCAGCTGTATTTCTGGCCTAAAGGTCATATTGTCTAATATAGCCTTCTGGTCAGGTGTCAACCAGCGCTTCTCTAGCGTGGATAGTGTGCTGGGTGATATGTTCCATTTCTTCCGTGTTGGCATCCGACCAAAGGTAAGCAGGTCCGTGACCATCTGCTGCTTATTGGACTCGTAATAGGCATGCTTGCTGGCCGACTGCTGAGGGCTGCGGCCCAACTTAGCCTTCTTAGCCTTCTTCCGTCGACCATTGATAGGGATATGACCACCAGTAGGAGCAGGAAAATGCTCGTGACATTGACTGCAGACCAGGTCCTCGCCCTCTCTCACGAGCGTTCTTGTCTTACACTTCGGGCACTTAGTTACCTCATCCATCTAACTAGAATGGCGACCGATAAAACGAGCCATTGCCAATCCTCCAATAAGTATAGCGACTACAGAAATTATCTCAATGATTGGGTCAAGAAAGTATCCAAAGCAGAAAGCGCCTCCCCCATAAAGTATCAGGAAAAAGACATTTTTCATCGTTCACCTCTGAAGATTGGCGGCAGGGCCGGTGTCTTCCCACCGCGCCATGGTCACTACAGGGCTGCCACACCCCGGTCTCACCCCGCCATGTATAAAAGTTAAGTCATTCATTCGACCTTAAAAGGGAGCCAGATATTTAGCCCTCTCCTCTGCCTTCAAATTCCCGTATATTTTTGCAGTTGTGTCCAACCGCTTGTGACCCAGGACCTCACTGATGCGTTCCATAGGTACTCCAGCCTCACTCAGGTGCCGGCCGCGGCTGTGACGCAGCATGTGCGGGTGAAAATGCTTGACCTTTGCTTTCTTCGCAAGCCCTTTGAACCGGTAATAGATGTTTTGATAGTTATAATCCATGAAGACTCGAGCGGTTTGGGACTGCCGCGTCTTTAACCAGACCTTCAAAGCCGCTGTTCCCTCATCTCCCAGGGGGACCCTCTGCCGCTGGCCACCTTTCCGTACAACTGTAACGATGCCCTTCTCCAGCTCGACGTCCTTCATCGTTAGATTGAGTATCTCAGAAATGCGGCAGCCGGTGCTAAATAGCATTATGAGTAGCGTCTTTTCCAGGAGAGTAGGAGCTTTTTCTATCAATGTCTTTATTTCGCCGACCGCCAGGTACTCTGGCTCCAGCATCTCAATATTGGGCACCGCTACCTTTAGGTTGAAGACTCTCCGGAGAGTTCTGCCGGCGACGCCGACAGTGTTCTGCTTGGCGCCCTTTTGCCTCATGCCTTCCAGGAAGTCTTCTCCCAGTTTCAGTGTGGGCTTCCTGCCGTTAAGCCAGTTACGGAAGATCTTGGCATAGGTGCCATAGGTTTTCTGTGTGTTTTCTGATAGCTCTTGCATTCGGCTCCTTTTATTAGCCAGGCTGCTCCGGTCCGTGCTCGTGGCATATCCAGACCATGCGGTGTCTCTTACCGTCGTTGATATGGGTATCCTTGCCGAAGTTATTCTCAAAAAGCAGCTGATGAGTTACGCAACACCAGTGTCCATTTGTCTTGTTTTCACATGGTCGCCTAATGACACACTGGGTTGGGATAATGACTACCTCACCTTGCTGGACAGCCTCGATCTTACCTTTAGGTGTCATTGCTCACCTCCTTCGGTCAATTCCTCTACGAAAAATCGTCCATCCGGGAACCTGGTAACATTCAGCTCACAGCCACATACACATCGGATATTTTGAGCTACGCCACCGCGTGGACCTAGCTGGAATTTCTTGCCTTTACATCTAGGGCACTCAAGCTCAGTTTTGAGCTCAACTTCGACCAGGGACCCTTCTTTCCGCCCCCATGTATCTCGTCGCCTATGGAAGAACTCGCAGACGGAGAGCGCCAGATGAGTGGTGAATATTCCAAAGCTCAAGATGCCTATTATCCCTTCGGCTAA
>JALHUO010000169.1 GCA_022866545.1 Dehalococcoidia bacterium
AATACTTAGGATGGATTTTAGCTTTCATTTGTGAACGCCCACCTTCTTCTTGTATCTGGTTGCCGGCTCATATTTAACATAGCCATCTATTAACGCAAACAGGGTATAATCTTTGCCCAGTCCAACATTGTCTCCCGGCAGTATACGAGTCCCGCGTTGCCGAACCAAGATAGCTCCAGCGCGAACTTGTTCTCCTCCGTACTTCTTTACTCCCAGACGCTTAGCTACACTATCTCGCCCATAACTCGAGCTGGCACCGCCCTTCTTATGTGCCATAACTATTCTCCTTAACTCTTAATAATCTCATTTACTAATATTTTAGTGTAAGTCTGGCGATGCCCCTTCTTCCTGCGGTAGCGGACTTTGGACTTATATCTAAATGCGATAACCTTTTCCCCCTTAGCTTCCCCCAAAGAAGTAGCCACAACCTTAGCCCCCTTGATAATCGGATTTCCTACAAGGGTATCGCCATCCCCCCCAATAAACAACACTCTGTCGAGCTCGACTGTGTCGCCTTCAGAGACACCTAAACGCTCGACTTCTATTGTTTGCTTCGGGGCTACCTTATACTGCTTGCCGCCTATTTCAACAACAGCGTAAATCTTCGCACCCTCCATACAGAAAAAGGGATTCTAGCACCTTGAATTACCCAGTGTCAAGCTGACATATCAAGTGTAGAAACGAAGGCTGGATTGTATATCTTCCCAACATCATTCCAGACAGGAAAGGCTGAATAGGGAGACGACACTCATCTGCGCAGGGCCTTCCTGCCAATGACTTCATGCCCGACATACCATCTCTGTATAGCCTCAACCACCTCATCAGGACGATCCAGTACTCGCAATAAATCGACATCCTGCTCAGAGATATATTTCCTGGATAAGACAGCGCTCCGGAGCCAATCCAGAAATCCATTCCAAAATTCGCCATTGAACAGTATTACAGGGAAGGGTTTTATCTTATGGGTCTGCATCAGGGTCAGTATCTCTGTCAGCTCGTCAAGCGTGCCCAGGCCGCCCGGCATTATGACAAAAGCCACGGCATATTTCACCAGCATGACTTTGCGAGTAAAGAAGTGGTTGAACGTGATCGACTTTGTGGCATAGGCGTTACAGACCTGTTCTTCGGGAAGGGAGATATTTAGCCCGACCGATGTAACCCCAGCCCTTCGGGCGCCTTTGTTGGCAGCCTCCATTACGCCCGGCCCCCCACCACTTACGATTGAGAAACCCAACTGTCCCAGCCGATAGGCTATTTCTTCCGTCTCCGTATATAGCTTGTCATCTGCTCTCAGTCTAGACGAACCATATATGGTCACTGCCGGCTCGATACCGGAGAGATTATCAAAGCCCTCTACAAATTCGCCTATTATTCGAAACATCCGCCACGATTCTTCCTTGGCCAGTTCATTAATTTCGTATTCGTACGACATATCGCCTCCCTTGAAAGCACGCATGGCACCCAGGTGGCACCGGCAGGCCGGGTGGTGCAGCCCTGACATTGCATTCTATCATCGTTCTCTTTATGCGAGCAAACTGCGGGTACGTGGCACAGGCGAGAAAGCAGATCGACCATGACACAGTGCGACATAGTCTGGTCACCCTTGCCTGCCGGGTCGCTGTTTGCGGCCGGTAGTTTGATGTAAAATAACGGTTGTTGCTGACTTGATTTCTCTTACTGGGGGAGGATATAATTCGGGGTTTGGAAATGAAGCTTGCCGTTAGTGGTAAAGGAGGGGTAGGCAAAACAATGCTAGCCTCTCTCCTTTCTATTGGACTTGCCCGGTCCGGTTTTTCTGTTCTGGCCATAGATGCCGACCCCAATGCCACTCTGGCAATTGCCCTTGGCTTTCCTCACCCCGAGAAGATAACCCCTATATCCGAGATGGCAGACCTGATTGAAGAAAGGACAGGGGCGCGTCCTGGTCAGGCAGGATCTTACTTCAAATTGAATCCCAGGGTTGATGATATACCGGAGAAGTATTGGGTGGAGCATAATGGAATCAAACTAATGGTGATGGGGCGGTTAAAGAAGGGTGGCAGTGGCTGTTATTGCCCCGAAAACGCCTTGCTGGAAGCTTTAATTGCCCACATACTCTTGCGCCGAAACGAAGTAGTCATAATAGATATGGAGGCGGGTGTCGAGCACCTGGGACGGGCGACAGCGAGGGCCGTGGACAGGATGATTATTGTAGTAGAGCCCGGTAAGGGAAGTATTGAGACAGCCTACAGGATAAGAGAACTGGCAAGGGATATAGGTTTAAAGAACATCGGCGTGGTAGCTAATAAAATTCGGAGTGAACAGGACAGGGATTTTCTTATCTCCGCCATGCCGGATTTTGAATTTCTGGGCTTTATTCCCTACGACCAGAGCATAATAGAGGCTGGTCTGGGCAATGTCCCTCTCAGGAATTCCAGCCCGGAGGTCATCAATAGAGTGCAGGATATCGCAGCACGTCTTAGTGCTGTTAAGCCGGAACTTATCAGTAAACCGATAAGTTAAGAATTAAGAAGGGAGGTTCAGATGACAGCAAAGATAATTTCGGGAAACGAAGTAGCCAAGGAGATTAGATCTGAGCTAAAGGAGCGGGTGACCAAGCTCAAAGAACGGGGTATAACGCCGGGCCTCGTCATGATTCGCGTAGGAGAGGACCCGGCGTCTGTTTCTTATGTCTCGGGCAAGGAAAAGGCAGCCGAGGAGATAGGCGTGTGGACCCAGACCACCGTCTTCCCTGAGAACGCCTCGGAGAAAGAACTCCTCGCCAAAGTGAAGGAAATGAATGAAGCAGAGCATGTCGATGGCATACTTGTTCAATTGCCATTGCCCAAGCACATTAACACGGATAAGGTGCTAAATCTCATCGACCCGGCTAAAGACGTGGATGGCTTTCACCCCATCAACGTGGGCAAGATGCTCATCGGAGATCCATATTTCATGCCCTGCACACCTCATGGGGCAGTGGAGTTGATGATCCGCAGCGGCAATCCCCCTGAAGGCAAGCATGTGGTCATATGCGGTCGAAGCAACATAGTAGGCAAGCCTCTCATGGCCATGCTGGTACAGAAAAACAAGCGTGCCAATGCCACCGTGACCGTCGTCCACACAGGGACCAAGAACATGGCTGAAATCACCAGACAGGCGGATATCCTGGTTGCCGCAATGGGCTCTCCGGAAGTTATTAAAGCAGACATGGTAAAAGAGGGGGCCGTTGTTATCGAT
>JALHUO010000170.1 GCA_022866545.1 Dehalococcoidia bacterium
ATAGAGAAGTTAGCCGTGCCCCTTTTACCTCAGCTAAATGGGCACCCAGGATTTGGATTTTCACTTCACTGGCTGTCTATAATTCGCTCGGTAGCCCCAAAAAACTTCTGCCATTGAGCTAATTCTTCAGCCAGAATTTGACGACCCTTTTCGGTCAACTCATAACATCGTCGCCTTTGCTTAGAAATCTGCTCCCACGTACTGGACACAAGCCCTCTGCTCTCCAGACGGCGTAATGCCGAGTAAAGGGTACTCGCGGTAAGGTTGAAATAGCCTTCGCTCCTGCGCTCCAGCTCTCTGGCAATCTCATAGCCGTGTATGGGTACTAATTCGTCTATGATAAAGAGCAGCAAGGGCTCTACAACACCCCGCAGCGATTGATAAACATAAGACCGAGACATGGCCCTTTTAGTATATCATTTTTAAGAAATTAAAAACATCCTGCGACTTAAATCGACGCCCTGGAAAAAATGAGTATGTATTCGACCCGCGTAACGTGTCATGCAGCTACCAAGTGACTACTGGGAGCCTCTCTTCCCATCCTGGCTACAAAATCTGAGGACCTCAGCAAAATTGTTGATTTTCGTGCGGTTGGTACTCTCCACAAAGCCATCATAGGTGAGGTTGATCCAGGGTTTGCGATACACGGCGGTGAACTTCTCAGACATGGCTGCCACGATTCCACCGGGCATACAGCCATGTGGCATTACCGATATCACACCAGCAAACTCAGGACTCTCCATCCATTCGATTCCACTACCGATACTGAGAACTGCTTCACTTCCGCATCTCGGAGAGAGCCAATGGCTTGTCTGCGCCAGTAACTCTCTCGTTGAAGGCTCTTTCTCATCAATTAAGCCCTGGAAATGCTTGATTACCCTGTGCTCGTCATGCTCCCAGGCACGCTTTATCGCGTAGCTAATCAGCGCCTTCAGGAATTTGCGGTCCCTGACAGCATCTTCAATATGCCGGTAGAAGATATATTTCATCCATTCTCCGATGGAAGACACGACGACCTCCAGCCCCACCTTCTCGCACTCTCTGACCATGTCCTGGTTGCTGAATCTGTTGGAGCGCAGAAAGATTTCGCCGTTAATGCCCACCAGAGGTCTGCGGGGCAGTGCAGGGTCAATAAGAGACTTGAAATCAAGAGTAGCTTGACGCAGGATATCGTCGAAACCTTCCTTCTTACGGACGCGACCGACGATTCTGCCGAGGTATTCGTCAAACAACTCGTCTGCTGAGCCTGGCCGCTTTTCATATGGGCGGCTGCGCCAGAGTGACCTCTGGAGGTAGTCAATGGCCACGCAGCCTTTCCAGGCCAGGCGGGCAAAACGAGGGCTAATCGCCGTATCTCGATAGGCATTGTTCGACACGGTTGTCCTTATGGGAAGGTCAAAGCCCACCTTTTCAAGTATCTTGATTTGTTCCAAGGCATACTTCCCAAAGCGGCAAGGGCCATACGCGCTGGCCATGACTGCCTCGACATTCTTCAGGTCAGCGCCATCTTCATAACAGAACCTCAGAAAGTCGCCCAGGGTTACCCGATAGGGCAAACATTCCACACCCGATGTTATCTTATCGGCATACAATAGATTGCGTTCATTGGCTTCAGGAAGTACGATTGCCCTGAAGCCGCTGCCCTCTAGAAGCGCAGCGACAAGCTCAATGTGCGGCGCCATCCTGGGAATAATGAACGTCTTCGTGGCATCAATCACAGGCGGAAATGCTTTTCGATAGACATCCTCTTTGCTTGGTGCTTCTTGCTTCCTAGCAGACTGGGCAAATCCTCTAATGGTATCAACGAAGGCTTCCAGACGAGTAACGATACCAGCCTCAGCGGCATGCTCGTCTATTTCCAGTTGCCCCAGAGGCTTGCCCCCCATGATGTCCTCCACCAGGTGGATTATGAAGGAGTTAGGGCCGCACCCGAAGTTCGTCAGCCACAAACCGTAAAGTTGCGGGTCCGAGGCAGTTATAGCCGCGCCGGCTACATATTTGTTCTCATAGTGCCAGTAAGGACGGTCGGAGTAGTCCTTGGCATTCACCGACTCCAGGGGCAAAAAGTCCAGTGGTATGGGCACCACCCCAAGCTGAGCGAGCTTCTCTGCTATGCCCAGATTTGCCCCGGCATCCTGCGACATGTAAGACCTGGCCAGGAGGACCACGCCCAACTGGTCGTTCTGGCGCAGTTGCTCCAATAGTTGTCGGCCCAGCACTTCCTGGTCAGCCTCGAATTTTCGCTGGCTTTCAATGCCAGCCAGGGCTGCTTCCTTCCCTCTCTTTCTACCGAACCCCATCTTCACGGCGACATCCGCAAGGTTTCCTATCACCTCGTCATCGCCCTGACTGAAATCAATTATGGGTATCAACAGCCGTTCCCCAAAGTCAAGCACATTGCGTATTATGAATGGCGAAGCTTGAACCAGGGGACAGGAGTATTTCTGACTCGCATCCCCATCTTTTCTACCCAGGCGAATGGCGCAGGGGTAAAGGATGTAGTCAACATCCTTAAGCATCGCCGCATGCCCGTGGAGAAGCTTGAGAGGGAAACAACTGTCGGTGTAGCCTAGCTCGATAGCTTGCTCCATGATTTCGTTGTTAGTCTGGGTGGAGAGGATGACCCTGGCGTCGAGGGCATTGAGGAAACCAATGAGCAGCGGTGCATAGTCGTACACCAGAAGTCCCCTGGGAATGCCCACCCTGGGTCGAGTGCCAGAATCCTTCTTGTACTCTCGAAAGAGCAATTCTTCTCGCCTATCGAAGAATGTCTCTCTCCTGGCGTGGCTGGCTATGGCATCGTACTTATCGCACCGGCTGCCATAGAAACTAGGCTCTTCACTGGGCATCTCCATGCGGGTAATGGTGCAGTTGTTGTCGCACCCCTTGCACACGAACGTAGTGAGCTTGCACTCTCTGTCCACGACCTCTCGAAAGCCTTTGAACTTCGATGCCTGTCCGGCTATGGTCTCTTTGGCCAGTAGGGCTGCGCCTATGGCGCCACTGACTTCTTTGTGCTCCGCCACGGTCAGCTTTTTGCCTGCAAGCTGATGATAAAAGGCGGAGACTACGGCCTTGTTATAGAATACCGCTCCTGTGAGAATAACCTTGTCGCCCAGCTTTCTGTGTTCCACCACCTTGGAGAGATAGTTCTTGGCTATGGAGTTGGCTAGACTGGCCGTGATTATTTCCAGGGGCACCCCATCCTGTTGTGCCGAAGCGACCGCCTGGCCCATAAATGCAGCGCATCTCGTCCCTAAATCAATGGTATAGGGGGCAGCAAATGCCAGATCGGCAAACTGACCACTGGTCACGGAAACGCCGAGCATTTCAGCCAGCTCGTCAATGAAGCTTCCTGTCCCCGCGGCACAGGCTTTGTTCATGTGATAGTCCACGACGATGCCGTTTCTCTTGATGACCAGCTTTGAGTCCTGTCCGCCGATCTCGATTATGTCAGCTCCAGGGTCTACCTCGGCAGCAGCCCTGGTCTGTGCCGTTATCTCATTCTTGATCAGGTCTGCCCCGATGAAACCACCCACTAGGTATCGGCCGGAGCCGGTGACACCGACGCCGGCTATCTTGACCTTGTCCGCGCCCTGCTGGAGCAAGTTCCGGAAGACTTGCCTGACTGCCTCAACTGGCCTTCCCGCAGTCATCAGATAGTTCTTCGCCAGCAATCGCGCCCCTGACTCATCCATTAGCACTGCCTTGGTGCTTGTGGAGCCCACATCAACCCCGAGGTAGCCAACGCATTGTTCTTCTATCCTCTGGCTGTCTTTTCTGTCATGAACAGCAACTACTTCCAGCTTGGGCATTTCGAAATAACGCTGCTTGACCTCCGTCTCGGCCAGCACAACACCGCGGGAGGTTTTCCCTATGGAAAGTAATGCTGCACCCAAGGATTCCATGTGAAGGTAATTTTCGGGAATGATTACCTCAACGGGATGGCCGTTCCGGGCGGAAATCATATCGTTGAGGGATCTAGCCACACCTGGGTTGGCGGCAACGCCGCCGACAAAGTAAACAGGCTCCTGGAAGTCTCCTTTTTTCAGAGAGGAAACCATCCGGGCCACGCTCTCACACAGCGCGTAGAGCATAGCATCCAGCGGGACGCCCTTTTGCTGCAGATGGATGAGGTCGGTCTTGGCAAAGACGCTGCACCGGGCAGCTATCCTGGGGGCAGTGCCTTTGAATCTCAGCGCTAAATTGGCAAAGTCCTCCATGCTGATACCGATCCGGTATGCCTGTTGTTCCAGGAATCTTCCCGTGCCGGCAGCGCAAAGGGGATTAGATGCCACCTTCCATGGCTTTTTCAAGCCATCTTCCAGCTCTATTACCAGCGTGCTCTGACCGCCGATTTGTATGATAGTTTTGACGTCGGGGTAACGATGGAGCAGACCGGAGGCAATCGCCAGTGAGCCGCTGTATTCCGTCCAGCCCAGCTCTTCGGGGATGACAGACTTCCCTGAGCCTGATACGCCGGCGGCAACAATTTCTTTGAGATTGAGTTTCTCACCTAGCCTGGCGATAAGTGAACTGACGGCGGCCCTGGGGCTGGAAGTTACCTTCTCCGTATCAAACTGAACGACTCCGCCCTTCTCATCTATGAGCGCCAGCTTAGCATTGACAGAACCAACATCTACGCCTAAGTAATAACCCATTGTTCGGCGTTCAATTGTAGCAAGAAACGGACTTTCCTCAAAGCGCATCTCCTCCCTTTTGGTGGGAGAAGACTAATCGAGGGTGAATTGCGAGGACTCTATCTGTCCCGGCAGAGAAATGAGAGGTATGGAGGAGAATTATAGCGATTGTACGTTTCACAGCGAGCAGTATTGCAGGCTAATGAGCAGCTCGGCCTTCAGGAACACTCTGAACCTTTGCCTCGCCGCTTCCTCGACAACATAGCCACTGCCACCGGAACCAGCCCAACCAATCCCACTATAGCTGCTTTCTCGGCCGGAGAAGTGTTGACGGCTATGGTACTCATAGCTACGGCAGGCAACAGGCCAGCCCTCACTATCGGCTTCAGTCTCGGATGCTCACTTATGAACTCGGCTATTGGTGGGCTGGCTTTGTAGTAGAAGTCCACCAAAGCTTTTCCCACCGGGTCGGGCAAGAGATATTCATCTCTGAACTCACGCAGAATTTGTATTTCCTCAGCCATTGGGGTGCCGTAGACGGCGGTGGCAATGAAACACCCGCCTGCCCCTCCAAAATCGGCTCTGATACTGTAGGGACTGTCTACAATGATAGTGGTCGATGCCGCCGTGACATTCGCAATGGTACCCACATCGCCTGACCATTTCACGAACCAGCAGCCCTCGTCAGGTTGAGCCACAAGGCTGACCGGGCTGCCCAGAGGACACGGGAATGTCCCTTCGCCAGGAGTGATTACCGAGCCACCTCTCGTGCTGGATATCATCAACAGTGCCGCGGGTTCCGGATGCCACGACTCGAAATTGGCAGTAATGAAGTAGGAGGCATTCATGGTGATTGTGGTTGAGGGAGCGTCGGTATCAGCAATAGTCGTTACATCGCCGGTCCACTTCACGAATTCGTAGCCTTCGTAGGGCTGAGCAACAATGGGAGTTACTGTACCGTTGCTGTAAACAGAAGCCCCTTCACCGGGGGTAATCACGGAACCCCCTTCCGTACTGGAGATGGTGAGCCTGTACCAACCTTCATCTAGCTCGAAGCTGGCGGTGACGGAATAGGAGTCGTCCATGGTGATGTTAGTCGTGGCTGCCTGGGGATTCTCGACGGCGCTCACATTCCCAGTCCATTCCACAAAGTGGCAGTGTTCATCAGGCACAGCAACAAGCTCTACCGCCGTACTATTGGCATAGACAGAAGCCCCTTCACCAGGGGTGGTTACGTAACCACCTTCCGTGCTGGAGATGCTCAGTCTGTGCCATCCTTCGTCCAGTTCAAAGTTGGCGGCTATGGAGTAGGAGTCGTTCATGGTGACGTTAGTTGTGGCAGCCTGGGGATCGCCAATGGTACTCACATCGCCAGTCCATTCTACAAAGTGACAGTGCTCGTCATGCACAGCAGCAAGCTCGACTACCGTCCCGGCATCGTAGAGAAACATTCCCTGGCCGGGGCTGATTATTTCACCGCCAGGAGTGCTGGAGACAGTGAGGCTACGCCGATTCTCAGGAGGCTCCACAGAGACATCCAGTCCGTCAATAATGTGCTCCGCCTTGCAGATGACTATGCAGTCCTCCGTGCCGGCAAAAAGCAGCCCCACGAACTCTCCATCTTTGTCCACCGCCGAGCCTGAATCGCCAGGCTGCGCGAACGACCAATTATCTTGAGTTACGACAATCTGATCCACGAAATAGGCTGATTTGCTGCCGTACCCAACCACAACAGAGACATTGGTGTGGTTCACCGTGCCCGTGGTCACTCCGGTCGTACGACCGGATTTTCGCACGGTATCTCCCTGGGAGACCTCGCTCCACCCTTCAATCCAGTAATCGCCTGTCTCAGAAAACTGCGCCCCAGGAGATGCATTAACACCAACATCAATACTGCCTACAGCAGCGTCAGCGTAGTTTTCCGCATCAGGCGTAAAGTCGATAGGAATGTATGTCTCGAGTGCGCCAACTCGATCTTCTGATGTCCCTCCGTCGCGAGTCCCGGGCTGGATAATGGGTGTTCCTGTGGGGAGAAATGCAGCCGTCTCCGGATTCATAGCGATAACATGGGCGTTAGACAAAACCTTGTCATCGTAGGTGACCATGCCCAGGGTTCCAGCATATAGGTATATCGACGTGACGCAGGCTGACACGCTTATCCCTCCGACCAGAGGTCTGACCTCGCTTCGTCTCTCTTCGCTAATATTGGCTAGAGGTTCCATCACCTGAGTGGACAGAGTCTGTATCTTCCCGGTGACTTTCGTCCGCACCTCATACCCTTCAAAGACGCGTGGCACTCTTCCTTCTGCCTGCTCATTCTCCACAAAGACCGTTATGTCACCCTCAAGTTCCGAATGAGCAATGCCCACAAAGCCATCTCCGGCCAGAGGCAGAAGTTCCTGTTCCAGCACCTTTCTGGCTTCTCCCAGTGACTTCCCACGACCATGAGTTTCACCAGCCGAAGCCGGGACAGAGCCAAAAAGCATCACCCCGACGAGAACCAGTATTAAGAACAGTAGAAGTCTCTTCTCTTTTCCCATCTCTGAAGCTATCCCAAATCGCTCATAGTATATCACCTCTACGCTGTCAATTACCTTCAGGATTCTTCCAAGACGACCTTAGAATGACATGGAAGATTATCCAACAGGTTCAGCTTTTGAAGGAGACAAAGTCAAGATACGAAGAATGTTGACACCATAATGCGACCGGGGTCGCATCACGAGAGAAAGAGTTCGCCGGATGCCGACCCCAGTTTGATCTAAGTCAGACTTAAGTTTCCTGTCAGATCTTCCCTCTCTTCAGAGTCTCGGTAGGCTGGAATGCTTTGATGCCATACTTCTTGGCCAGGTCTTCACACATCTTAGCCAATTTGTCATATCCTATGCTCTTGCCAAGCTGGAAAGGACCAAACATCGAACCGCCGCCATTAACCATGGCCTTGTCGATTTCATCGGCGCTCTTGACTACCCCACCCTCGAGCAGTTTCGTCGCCTCGTTAACCTGCAGGGCAATCAAAGCAGTAGGGTCAAACTCCTCTTTCGCCTTGGACAAGTCTATGTCCGGTCTGCCCTTGGACCAGTCAAAAATACCCTTGCCTGTCTTCTTTCCCAGTGTACCAGCGTCAATTTTGGCTTTCAGCCAGCTGGGCGGCGCGTAGTCACGAGAAAGTTTCTCGGCAAAATAAAGAGCGCTGTGATAGGCAACGTCCAGCCCCACGTAGTCCATCAACTCGTATGGCCCCATAGGCATACCCATCTTTCTCATCTTGGCATCGATTTCCATAGGGGCAGCCTCACGCTTCTCTAGTATGAGGTCAAGTAGAATTGCAGTCGGCGCATTGATCCGGTTATATACAAACCCGATAGAGTCCTTCTCAACCCTGACCGGCACCTTGTTCATCTTCAGTGCCAGATTATATGCCACCTGCATTGTATCTTCGCTCGTCTTTGCTCCCTTTATGACCTCAACGAGCTTCATCAGGACCGCCGGGTTAAAGAAATGAACACCGACGACCTGTTGCGGCCTGTTCGTAACCGCGGCGATCTCCGTGATGCTCATATTGGAGGTATTAGAAGCCAGTATGGCATGTTTCGGAGCAGCTTTATCCAGCGTCTGGAAAACCTGTTTCTTGAGGTCCATAATCTCGGGGACTGCCTCAATAACAAAATCAGCGTCCTTGACAGACTCGGCAATATCAACAAAGGTCTTGATATTGCCCAGCATCGCTTTCTGGTTGTCTGCAGTGATTTTCTGTTTTTGCACAAGCTTATCCAGGCTCTCCTTGATCCTGGATAGTCCCTTGTCAACGAATCCCTGCTCGATATCCCGCATTGCCACCTTGTAGCCAGCAAGCAGCGCTACCTCTGCAATGCCATGTCCCATGTCCCCCGCACCCATGACTGCAATCTTCTTCACATCTTCAACTTTCATATCAGAAAACCTCCTTTTATTTTCTTACTTTCGCCCAGAAATCTATTCTCCGGTGAACACCGCCTCTCGTTTCTGGATGAACGCTATCGCCCCCTCCATGGCGTCCTTCGTTTTGCTCACTCGCTGTGAGCCTTCCAGTTCTATTTTCACGCCCTGGTCAGTGCTGGTCTCGAGTCCCCGGGTCACTGCGTCAAGGATTATCTGAACAGCAATTGGGGCCTTCTTCGCCAGCGTCTTGGCGAGTTCCTTGGCATCATTCATCAACTGCCCTGGCTGAGATATCCTCGTTATGAGCCCGATGCTCAAAGCCTCCGGGGCGTTGACCCTCATGCCGAGCAGAAGCATCTCCATTGCTTTGGTCTTCCCCACCAGCCTGGGCAACCGCTGGGTGCCACCCCAGCCAGGTATAATACCGCGGTCAATCTCGGGCTGCCCCATCACCACTTGCTGAGAGTTGAGCATTATCCTGAAGTGGCAAGCCATTGCCAGCTCGCAACCGCCACCGAGAGCAAAACCATTTATGGCAGCGATTACAGGCTTGGGATACTTCTCTATGTGGCTGAACACCTGCTGCCCCCGTGACATAGCCTTCTCGCCATCGGGCGTGCCAGCGGTCTTCAAGTCAAAGCCGGCTGAAAATCCTCTTTCTCCGGCTCCCGTGATGATTATGGCTCTCACCGTTTTATCCTTTTCCCACTTGGTCAAAACGTCATCCAGTTCGCTCAGCACAGCGAAATTTATCGGATTTGCGGGAGGCCGGTTCAAGGTGATTATGCCAATATTCTCCTCCTGCGCTACAACTAAATTCTCATAAGCCATGATACCCTCCTTGTTTTGAGATTTCTTAACGGCGCTATGACTTTATTGATATCGCTATGCTACCTCCTTTCAGTCGACCAACTCAGAAGGCGCCGCGCTAGTAGAAACAGTGAGATGTTAACACCTGTAGCAGTGGCTTGTCAACGGCTTGTACTCGTTCAGTACCTTAGTGACACCTCCTCCTTTCCTTTGTTTTGTTGGTGGAGCTTAAGAAATTCCTGTGGAGTAAGGTATCCCAGTGCCTGGTGAGGTCGTACAGTATTATATATTATTTCCCATCCCAGTAAGGCTTGAGTCAAGTCTGCTATTTCAAAGCTTGTCTGCGTTACCTCATAGAATTCCTCAGTGTGAGTCCTCTGAGCTCTTTCCACATGCCCATTAAGCTTGGGCGAGCGCGGCGGCAAAACAAATAGCTTTATCTCTCTCCTCTGGCATTCCTCCTTGAAGGCATCTTGAAACTCAGATCCTCCATCCACTTGAATCACTTTAACAGGAAACGGCATCCGTTTTAGCAAGGTATCTATGAAAGCAGCTGCAGTATGAGAGCTTGCTCTGGTGTGGGCCTCCAGAATATCCCATCTTGAGATAACATCTCTAGCAGTGAAGTGTTTAAGCACCAGGCCAGGCAGAGGTCTCACATCGAGTGTATCTACTTCCACAATATCTCCCGGCTCCTTGGCCAGGTAATCTTTAGGTTTTCTTACTGCGTAAGGGCGTTGCCTTTGACTCTTTCTGGCTGATATGTGATTTGGCAAGGGCTCATTCAATACACCGCGCTCTTTTAGCTTTTTAAGAATTCTACCCACTGTGGAGGCAGAGCAAGCAAATCCTTTACGGCGCAGAAGTATCACTAACTTGTCCTTGCCCCATCTGGGATATTCCTGCCTTAACCTCTCTACAGCGGCGACCAGTTCTGCAGAGTAAGTAGGCTGGCGGACCATTCTGGGGCGACAAGAACGGTCCTCCAGACGTTCCAGGTGGTAAGGGTCGTACCTTCGCTTCCAGCGATAGAAAGCTTGAGGAGAGATGCCAAAGTAACGGGAAGTGAGACGGGCATTGTGGTTATGAGAGTCGTAGTAATCAAACCATTTGAGCCTTTGTCTGGCTTTCTTGGACAGCTTCGGGAGGCTTGCTAAGCGCTTGTATCCTGGCATTGTACAATAGACATTCATAACGCAGCCATTGTAACGTCCTTTCATTTCCTCTCAAAGTGTCACCAATCTATCTGAACTAGATCACGGCTAAAGGATAACGTTAGATATGTGAAACCTCTACTGCTTTACGACATTGGTTTTCACTTGTTCTAGTATCCAGGAGCACCATCTCTCCACCCCTTCACCGGTCTTGCAGGAAAGTTGGAAAACTTCCACTTTAGGGTTTAGCCCTGTGATGGAACGGCGAAATTCAGCAATATCGAAATCGACATGGGGAAGAAGGTCCATCTTGTTTATTATCACCGCATCAGCGTCGACAAATATCAGGGGATACTTAATGGGCTTATCATCCCCTTCAGGCAGACTGGAAATCACCACTCGCCTGTGTTCTCCCAGGGTAAATTCAGCCGGGCAAATAAGATTGCCCACGTTTTCAATCAAGATCAGGCCTATGTCATCCAGAGGCATGTCCTTCAGCGCTGATTCAATCATGGCAGCCATCAATGAGCAACTTTCCGGCATATTTCGGGTATTTATTTGAACTACTGCTTTCGCCTTACTCTGCACTTTTTCAGCATCTACTGTGGAAGCAACGTCACCTTCGATAACAGCTATATTCAACTTACCCTTCAGCCTCGCCAGAGTCTGCAGAATGAGACTCGTCTTGCCAGCACCTGGGGCTGACATAATGTTAATAACGAAAATCCTGTGCTTATCCAGCAGTTGCCGATTTCGGTTAGCTATGGTGTCATTAGCCTCCAGAACATTCTGAATAACTTCTATCTTTTTCATTCCACTTCCATGCTTTCGATGTAGAGCTCCCGTCCCTTGAATATTTCTATGCTCCGCCCCCCGCATTCGGGACAAGACCACAGGGTATCTTGGGGCCTGAAAACCGTCGAACAATCCCGGCAACGCAACTCAGCTGGCACCGATTCAAAGTGGAGTACTGCTCCTTGAGCAACGGTGTCCTTGCTAAGAGAATCGAAATAGAACTGGATACAATCGGGGACAAATCCTGACAGCTCGCCCACTACTAAGTTGATTTTGATGACCTTGTTAGCTTGTGCCTCACCAGCTTTGGTTGAAGCAATATTGACTATGTTTTCGGTGACTCCAAGTTCATGCATTTGGTGCGACAGACAAAGCCGTCATATTGTAGACTAGTTTGTCCTTCAATATCAATGCGCCGATCCCAACCGGTTTAGCCCAACCAATGTGATTACGCGTCTGGCATCTATTCTTACAGGCTGACACCTAGCGCTTTACAATTTGGCTTCTTGGCAGCTTGTTGTTGAACGGGCTACATGTGGCAGCTAGTGCAACTTGGGGCAGAGCATGAACTGCAGGAGGCACTTCCCCCGATCGGGGCAGATGTCCCTTCACTGCTCTTGGAAAAAGAAGAGAAACAGGAAAACATTCGTTTAGCTTTGTGATGACAGCGTGGGCAAGAGACATTTTCGTTGGCCTGGCTTTGTTGGCGAAGCACTTCAACCTTGAAGCTGCACTCAGGACAACAATACTCGTAGATGGGCATCTTCATTCCCTTCCTTTCTCAAAAGCTCTCAAAAATGCGTCAGGGACTTGAGGAACCTGGACATCCACCCATGTTTTGAGGCAACTCACGGAACAAAAGTTGTAATGCTCGACTGTCTCAGGTCTCTTCCACAGCGAAACCATGAGCCAGCCGTTGAGCACTTGGCAGGGTCGCTCCTTCACACTACATTCCACTCTTTCACCACAAGAGTGGCAGATGAAATATTCCCGAGGCATCTAAATCTCCAACTTGACTGCTTTTTCCCTTCTCCCTGAAATGGTACCGCAGGTTAGACAGCCACTACCTCCTTGACTCCAGGCACTTTTTCCTTGAGCACCCGCTCGATGCTACCCTTCAAAGTCATGGTTGCCATGGGGCAGCCGCCGCAGGCACCGATCAACTTCAATTTCACCACCCCATCCTTGACATCTATTAGCTGAACGTCCCCTCCATCAGCTAACAACATCGGCCTGACTTGTTTCAGGGCTGCTTCTACTTTTTCTCTCATGTTCTACCTCCTCGCTTTGCTAAATAGTAGAGCTAAAGCAATCAAATGTCAAATTGATTTGAACGTGGGACACTGGTCTGCGTAAACGGAGCTGCCCAGGAAGTTGGTATGACGACAAAGATAATCTATAATACAGTGTTAGGAGTTTGCCTCATGATCTCCGTTGAAGAAGCGCTCGAGAAGGTTTTGAGCTATGTTGAGGTCCTCGAGCCCGAACGGAAGCCTATTCTGGACTGCCAGGGACAGGTTCTGGCTGAGGATGTCTATTCCACCGTAGATATTCCCCCGCTGGACAATTCCGCCATGGACGGTTTTGCCCTGCGGGCCGAAGATACTCGCGGAGCTCGTGAATCATCACCTAGATATTTAGTCGTGGTCGGAGAGGTTGCCGCCGGGTCTATGCCCACGGAAGAAGTCAGTCCGGGGGCGGCTATCCGCATTATGACGGGCGCACCATTGCCACAAGGCGCTGATGCCGTAGTTCAATTTGAGGATACCGATGAAGTCAGCCGCAAATCATCTAAGCAGGATTTGTCGCGCATCGGCATATTGTGCCAGGCAAAGAAGGGCCTGAATGTCCGCCGCAGAGGCGAGGACATTGCCAGGGGAAACTTGATTCTTGAAAAAGGAACGGTGCTGCGCCCTCAAGAGATAGGAGTGCTGGCATCCCTGGGGCACTCTACCGCGCTGGTTATCCGTCGGCCAATTGTGGCTATTCTGGCTACGGGGGATGAACTCATCGGTGTTGACCAGCCACTGGCTCCCGGCAAGATTTATGATAGCAATACTTACACCATTGCTGCTGAGGTCTCCCGCTACGGTGGAATTCCCAGAATCCTGGGCATAGGGCGCGATTCGGTTCAGTCTCTAACCGACAAAATAGCCGAGGGCATAGACGCAGATATGCTCATTACCTCCGGCGGTGTGTCTAAGGGAGACTACGATATAGTAAAGGACGTCCTGGCCGAGCACGGGGAGGTTGGTTTCTGGACTGTTTGTATGAAGCCTGGCAAACCGCTTGCCTTTGGGGTTATTAAGAAGGTGGCAGGAAGGAAGAAGAGAAAGGTGCCTCATTTGGGACTGCCGGGCAATCCCGTCAGCTCCATGATTACCTTTGAACAATTCGCCCGGCCCGCCATACTAAAAATGATGGGGAAGAAAGTGCTGGCAAAGCCAACTATCCGGGCGATTATCGAGGGTGATATTACCAATACTGACGGCCGTCGCGTCTTCGCCAGAGTGATGGTGACCAGGCGCGGTGGTCAATACCGGGCCTCTCTCACCGGTCCCCAGGGCTCGGGAATTCTGACATCCATGGCAAAGGCTAATGGTTTGGCCGTTATCCTCGAAAGCAGCAAAGGTGTAAAGGCCGGAGACATGATCGAGGTGCAGATGCTGGATTGGGTGGAGGAGCAAGGCATGGCGAAAGCGTTGCCGATCGTTTCCATCGTGGGCAAATCGGAATCTGGCAAAACAGTGCTTATGGAGCAACTCATTGCCGAGTTCAAAAAAAGAGGATTGAAAGTCGCTGCTTTGAAGCACAGCCATGGCGGGATGGAGATAGACCACCCTGGCAAAGATAGCTGGAGGTTTGCTCAAGCGGGCAGCGACGCTGTGTGCATTAGCTCTCCTGACAAGCTTGCCTTTATCAAAAATTTGGATCATGAGCTCAAAGTTGAGGAAATCATGCCCATCGTTGGCCCTGAATTCGACCTCGTTCTTGTCGAAGGATTCAAGAGAAGCAAACTCCCCAAAATCGAAGTGCACAGAAAAGAACTCGGGGATGACCTGTTGTGTTCTCCCGAGGAACTTTCGGCCATTGTCAGTGATGGGTCATTGGACACTCTGATGGCTGATAGCTGTAAGCTGCCGGCTTTCAGATGGGGTGATACAGCGGCAATAGCCGATTTCATAGAGAAGAGTCTTCTGCTGAACAAGCAGAGCAACATCTCCTAGTGTCAAGATCCCCCTCTTAAGGTAAGAGGGGCAAGGGGAGTTATGAGAAGATGTTTACCGCAGGGATATTGACCATCAGTGACAAGGGCTCAAGAGGAGAGCGTCAG
>JALHUO010000171.1 GCA_022866545.1 Dehalococcoidia bacterium
GACGATTAGGCTTAAACGCGACAGGTGCATTTTTCCAGGGCATATTGTTGATTTCTCACGGGGCAGTGCTACTTATTGGCTGCCCACACAGTTAAGAAAGGCGGCGAAAACAGAATTTATGGAATTGAGGCGAAATCAAACGCCATCCTGAAGCCGAAGTGCTCCTGGTAGCGAGAGGCAACCGCCCTGAGGTAATGGGGAAAGTCTGAGATAGCTCGGCATAAGGGTAAACTGAGCCCCACGCTCTCCACCACTGAACACTCCGTGAGCTCGTGTAATGAGGCAGCAAAACAGGCTTCTGTGCAGCTTCACCCTCCGGCGGACTTCAGCCTCTCAACATCCAGCTATCAACATCACACGGCCTGCCTGGGTTGCCTTCTGCGGCGACTACAGTGACAACGTTCCAAGCCACGTGACAGGCAACGCCCTTCAACCACGGGACTGCCCCAGCTACGATGGTCGAGGGACCGGAGGCGTCTGAAAAATAGAATCCACTCATTTAATTGACTTGTTGATTTTTGCAGGCGGATTTTGGCAGTGAGAGACAAACAAGACAGACAAAGGTATTAGATTGCTTGTATATAGACATGGCCATAGGTCTGATGTAGAATATTCGCGTGACTTGGTGTTCTATCAAGCTGAGTAGGGCCATTCCTGGTGACCAAGTCGGCGGAAACTCCGGATCACCAATATCATACATGTGTTGACTCTAGCAAAATAAAGCTTGGATGAACGTGTGGCGAAAACAGCTAGTGTGAGGGAAGAGCTTCGTCAGCTTGCTTTTTCTTGGGAAAGTCAGGCTCGCTTTGATAGTCGTGATCTTGTTCCCTACATGAATATGACTGACGAAATTCTGTTTCACGCTGATACGCGTTTTTACGAGTATATTCAATATCGACAGGAGGGAGAATTTCCTGTACGATTAAAGAAATGGCTTGACAACGTACGCACTGCGCGCGAGAAGAAGACCCTCCTGTCAATCATTCCGTTCGTTCTTTTTATAGATCGAAAACAAATGTTGGCATTGTGTCAGGATGCATTTAATAGAATTATAGTCCCCTGGATTTCTGAAGGCTCCATCAGTAGACAAGATATGCTTTCGACTGATTATGAACTCAAAGTTAGAACGCTCCTGAAGAGATACCCACTGTATTCTATAACTGAAAGCTTCAATTTCCCAGATTTCATAAATGTTAATAATTTGTCGGGTTTGAGAAAACCACGGATTTTGGGTGAAGATGGCAGCCGAATAAAAACATCACTTCCTCGATTTGACGAGAAAATTCGCGGGCTGATCGTGTTTGAGGATTTTGTAGGAACAGGGCAACAATCCAAGAAGGTGCTGGACGAAGTCATCGGTATTATACCTAAGAGTTGGCAGACAATATTCGTCCCACTTGTCATAATGGAAAAAGGACTTAATGTGTTTCTAACAAAGAAGACGACACTCGGTTCAAGCATCGAAATTAGACCGGTACTCGTTATTCCTGAATTGGATTGCATTAAGGAAAGGTCGGTTGAAAAAGAGCCGCGAGAATTCAAAACAATGAGAGCTCTAATCAAGTCAACGCAGAATAAGGTATTGAAGCCTCTTGACCAGCTAGACGACCCACCCAATAATGCTTTCGGCCATCTGGGATCAGGTGCTCTGATTGTTACGAGTCACAATACCCCTAATAATACTATCCCATTAATACATCATCGCAGTCCCGAATGGAGTCCACTATTTCGTCGTGTCCACCACTCGAAGGACGGACTAAGATGAAACAAATCACCAGAGTTGGAAGTGATGAACGAGCACGTAATCCCTTTAGGGATCCTCTCGTTACGGAACTCATCGAAGAGCCAAAACTATATCGGAAAATGTTCAGTGAACGAATCCTGGTCGGTGAGACTCTCTCTGCATTTCTACCAGTAAACACAGTCTTGGTCGGGCCTCAAGGGTCCGGTAAATCCATGATTCTCAATCTAATACGCTATCGAATAATAGCGGAGTGGGTTTCGAAGACTCATCTGCAACCTGCGCCCCTTAGACACATAGCGCCGTTTCTGGGCATTTCGGTCAACCTGACGAGGATTAACCTTCAAGCGTTTGGGCGAAGACCCATATCAAAGGTGATGAAACGTGATCCACTGGACCGAGACATCGACCTTGCCTGCGCGGCCGACTACTTGAATCATTACCTATTTAGCGAGTTTGTCAAAGGTTTGCAATTTGTATTCAGCAATGAAGGTGAAAGACTCCGAGATTGGATGCATATTAAAGCCGATGACATTTCTATGCAAGAGATTGTCAAAACGATGTCCTCATGGAGATCTTGGTTTGGATACTACGTCGACTGCAGTTCTCTGGATTGCATATTAGCCAAGTGCGACAAAAGGTTAAATACGTGGTTGAGTTTTCTGAACTCAAACATTGAAGAAATACCAGAAGATATATGGGAGACCAAATCGACGATAGGTGAACCCCTTCATGCAATGGGTAACTTGTTGAATTCAATTAAGCACGGGGGAACCCGATTGCCTTTGTTTGTTGTGATCGACCAATACGAGGTACTTCCTGAGCTAAATCGCACATACGGGACGAGTCTACAGCGTCTAGTCAACACGCTTATTAAGGCACGGGACCCCGTGGTATTCTACAAAATCGGCGCCCGAACCTATGACTGGGGGCAGGAACTTCGCATATGGGGAGCCGAGTCACGTATTGAAGTCCAACGCGATTATGCAATTATAAACCTTTCGGACATTCTCATACGGGGTGAGAACTCGAAGGGTTGGCTCTTCCCACAATTGGCTCTTGACGTAGCACACAAGCGCTTAAGGATCACAGGTAACTATAGGGCGGGACATGAAGACGTGAAGGATATGCTAGGACCTTGGTCAGCAGACAAAGAATCTTGGCTTTATTTTCAAAGAAAGAAACAAAGACGATTCATAACCGCGGAAGGTCCGCCAAAACCAGTTATTGATGGGATACTAGAATTCTTAGGTCCAGATGCATCCCCACTTGAAGTGCGCCTAGCATCTGCATGGGCATTGCAGAAGTGCAGGAAGCATTGGAGTGAGGGGCAGATTCTCAAGCAATTAAAAACGCTGCCTTGGCATAGATTATGGTGGCATAAAGAGCGTATCGTCCCTGCTTTGATTCAAATCGCTACAATGTCCAATTCAAGGAAACTCTATTACGGGTGGAGAACCGTCAACTATTTATCAGGCGCGAATATTACCGCATTTCTACTAATCTGCAGTGAGATCTGGGATATGGCCGCAAAAATGGGCTTGCACCCGTTAAGAACGAGACCACTATCGTACGAAGTTCAGACAGAGGGTATTTACAACGCTTCTCAGAAATGGGCTATGCGTGATCGAAACGAACATACTGGGGGACGTAAACGTTACCAGGTCATTAGCCAGCTTGGCCCCGCAATACATGACGGCATAGTCGCTGATCTAGCTATTTCCAACCCGGGTGAGTCCGGGTTCTCTCTTAGAGAAGCTGATTTGTGGGGTGACTATCCACCCAACAGCAAAAATGGAAAAGTCTCTGATTTCCTAGAGAGGTGTGTAAGTTGGGCTTATTTGGAAGAGCGTCCTCACCAATCGAGGAAGCGCGAAGCTGCATCAAGGCGTAAGTGGTATCTCCACCCTCTGCTTTCTCCTGTCTATGGTATCCCACATATCAGAGTGAAGGAACCTTTATATGTAACCATAGATCAAGTTTTTGACTGGATATTCAGTGAAGCAAGACACGTATTCAGTAAGAAACGGGGAAGAGGTCTAGTTCCGCCTAGACATAAGAGAGTCTATCAAGCCAGACTTTTGCTTTAGCAATACTATGAGAATTCCTTCAGGTAGCCTAGACAATATTTACAGTCTCTTTCTAGATGGTCTGGAGTTTAGCGTCTTGGGGTGCCTATCGTTCGAGGAGAGATGCTGTGTTGTACCTCGGTGTTTGTCTATGCGTTGTCTTGCCCCCACTAAACTGGTAGAACTAAAAGGCCCGGGAGATGCCTTTCCAGATTATTCAGCTGAAATAGCTAGGAGGATCAGGCTTAATGGACAGCGTCTAGCCAGAGCCGGCGTCACTTTCGAACACCAGACATCAGACCTACTCGCTAGTGATGACCAGATTCTCGACATCTTAGCCCGTTACGGGAACGGCCAAGCGCGCTCATTAGTCTTGGATATTACTTCAATGCCCAAACGGTATTTTTGCCTTTTGACTAAACGACTTCTACTATCTCCTTCCTTTGATAATCTCGTTGCAGTATATACTCCAGCGAAAACATATACGATTCATCATTTGGCTGAAGACCCCATGACTTGTGATTATCTCCCCGGTTTTGCTTCTGGTTTATCTCCGCGGGCAGATACGTTAGTCTTATCCGTTGGCTACGAATCCCTCGGCATGCAGTCCTTACTCGAAATTTGCGATGTGAGGAGAGAAAACGTGAAGATAATCATGTCCTCCCCGTCAGGCGTGGAATCTGTAGCGAGGGAGTGGAGAACACTGAGAGAAATCGTTTCGGGAGACTCGTCACAGCTAATAGCGAGAAATCTTAGTGTTATTCCATTGCACGATGTAGAGACGGTCTATAAACAGCTACAGACTTGGCATGAAGACGCAAATGGACTTTCTCTGGCACCCTTTGGCCCAAAGACGCATACTTTGGCTATGGTTCTCTTCGCTGTCGACAATAACTGTAGCCTACTATATACGCAACCAAAATCCTACCATCCTGATTATTCGGCCGGCAATGGCAATCCTTGGGCATATGTACTGAAATGGGATGGAGTAACGTGTTTTGGTCGCTCATGAAGCAACTTCTGAAGGTTAAATGGACGGACAATACTTGCCTTGTACGTAATATTAACTCGAAATAATCCAAACCAACATAAACTAGTAGGAAGGTAGTATTGGGACAATGGCGCTGTGGGAGATTGTGCTGTGCTAAAAACGGAAGTTTACTTAGGTGACGCTCGAGAAGTATTGAAAAGATTCCCCGACGGGTATTTCAATCTTATTGTCACCTCTCCTCCTTACAGTGATGCTAGAGGTAAGCACTACGATAGTGTCAAACCTAATGATTACCCGTCTTTTATTCTAGGGTTCCACGACGAATTTTGGCGTGTATTGGCTGACGACGGGTCTCTCGTCATGAATTTGAAGGATAGAGTTGTTCATGGGGTTAGACACAGGTTCGTCTGGCACACGATCGAGGCTATGTCCAATACGGGATGGCTAAGTATTGATGATTATGTATGGGTCAAACCCAATTCAATGCCGGGATATTGGCCGAATAGACTCAGAAACGAATGGGAATATTGTTTTCATTTGACCAAGAAGTCGAAATTCGCTATGTATCAGGACGCTGTTAGGAGACCGATAGGTGGATGGGCAAGGAAACGATTACGCAAACTAAACAGCAAGGACAGTGGTAGACATAACAGCGAAACACGGAGTGGATTTGGACGAGACCTTCAAAAGTGGGTAGGTAAGGAATTAGTCCTCCCCGGAAATACTATCAGAATTCCGTCGGTCAGTGAGAATCTTGGACACCCTTCGGCATTTCCGGTGGGACTGCCAGAGTTTTTCATAAAGCTCTTCACGAAACAGGGAGATTTTGTGCTTGACCCTTTTGCCGGCAGTGGTTCAACAGGGATAGCTGCAGAACAATCAGGAAGAAATGTTGTATTGATTGATAACAAAAAAGAGTATGTTGAAATTATGAAACAAAGGCTAAACCAAACAAATAGCCAGGGTAGAGTACGTTGCTTCTCGGATACATAGATAGATTCGAATATGTCGGGAAGCTTCTTGTGTTTCTGTGACTCTCTATTCAACGGACAGAAATTGCACGATTGCCAGTACTGTTGAACATGTCGTGCGATTGTTACCTGATGTCCTAGCTTGCTCAAAAGGCGGACGCTATCTACCTCTGCGGCTCGATAATCACTTTTAGGACTAGGGATCAGGGCTCGGGAATCAAGGGTCAGGAGCCAGAAGTCGCTGATCACCAGTCACTAGTAAGTAGTCAGCAGTCGCTGCTCACCAGTCTCTAGTCTCTAGTCTCTAGTCACCAGTGTCCCCGCTGTATCTCTATGAATCTCTACGAACTCTAGGAACTCTAGGAACTCTACGAACTCAATGAACTCAATGAACTCAATGAACTCCCCCTGTCTCTACTGTGTCTCTCCCAATCTCTATCGTATCTCTAACTGTCTCCAGTCTCTATGAACTCTACCAACTCTATAAACTCTATGAACCCAATGAACTCCCCTCGTCTCCAGTCCGCTCCTATCTATCATCTCATCACAACCTCTATGAACTCAACTAACTCTACGAACTCAATGAACTCTATCCCTAGCCCCCATCCTTTTGCCGGCCAAATCAAACCCCATGTTGAAATCGAAACGCTCTTCTGGAAACCGGGCAGAACCGCCTCGGCATAATGACGAAAGTATTGAACTGGCTAGCGGAAGGGGTGAAATGCGGCATCTGCTCCGTGCCACTGAACGCTAAGCTAGAAGGTCAAAGCCAACTTGTCTATCAGATTGTACGACACTCAGTACTGTTTTACGCAAAGAGTGTCGATCTTCCGAGGCTGAGCATTGGTGTAGGTTCAATCGTACCGAGATCAGGTCTGACGACGCCACGCCACGACCCATTACCCCTGACCACACCTGCCAACATTCACGGTAAGCGAGTAGCCTAGCCTTGAAACTCGGAACCAGCGACGTCTGATCCGGTCTCACGGGCTCGATCGCCCGCGCATCGTTTCTCGTAGCGCCTTGGCAGTCTTCCGGTCAGGCGCCCTTCGAATCAGTGCTCTGTAGATACCAATGTCAGGCGTCAGGCCTTCATTTTGCATTGCTTTGAGCCATGACTCAGCTGTCTCATAAGTAGGTGCCTTTCTGACCAACTTAGCATAGATGGCCACGTTAGGCTTGATCCCCTCATCTTGCATCGTGTTCAGCAATGTCTTAGCCGTCTCATAGTCAGGCACCCTCTCAATCAACTTAGTATAGATAGCCGCATTGGGCTCGAGACCATCTTCCCGCGTCCTCTTCAGGCACGCCTTGGCCGTATTATAGTCAGGGGTCTTCTCAATCAGCATAGTATAAATGGCCAGATCAGGCCTGAGCCCCTCATCTCGCATCGCGTCCAGCCACGCCTTAGCCGTCTCGTAGTCCGGTGCCTTTCCAATGAGCTTTCCATAAGTGACCGGCTCAGGCTTGAGGCCCTCGTCCCGCATCGCGTTCAGCCATGCTTTGACTGTCTCATAGTCTGGTGCCTTGTCAATGAGCTTTTCATAGGTTATGATGTCAGGCTTGAGACCGTCCTTCCGTATCGCGTCCACGCATGCTTTGGCTGTCTCATAGTCTGGTGCCTTATCAATGAGCCTCTCATAAGTTACGATCTCAGGCCTGAGCCCTTCGTCTCGTATCGCTTGCAGCCATGTCTTAGCCGTCTCGTAGTCAGGTGCCCTCTCGATCAGCCTCCCATAGATGACCAGATCGGGCTTGAGCCCCTCATCACGTATGGCATTCAGCCACGATTTCGCCGCTTCATAGCTAGGCGCTTTCTCAATGAGCCTTTCGTAGGTGGCGGTATTAGGCTCAAGGCCATCATCTCGTACCGCTTTTAGTCGCGATTTTGCCGTTTCATAGTCAGGCGCTTTCTGAGCGACTGCATTGTGCACGAAGATGTCACGAGGTACGCCAGCGGCTCTCATACTCTCCAGAACGTGAGCTCTGCTGGCGTAGTTGGGAAGAGTCGCTACGAGGCGATGCCAGATAAGGAGGTCTTCCTGCGGGATCGGCTCTTTACCGATACGTTTCTTGTCAGCACGACGCGTGAGACGCTCCACCACGTGCTGAGCCAATTTTGTGGCATCTGTAGGCCTGCCAATCTGGGAGAGCGTGTACACAAAATGATCAGGGGCATCCGATTCCGCAAGTGTCCCGGGCCTCAGTGGCCCCAAAGAGTAGAGTGCAAACTCTTCTTCCCAATGTTTTGGCCCATACCCGGGAGGACGCCCCCCGACACTCACTGGCCTGACCTCGAAGTCACGAAAGATATGATAACGGACGGGTTCATCGACGAGTATCTCATTATCAAAACAACATCCGAGCGACCCAGTTGCCCTTCGCGCACTGTCGCCTACCCAATCCGTGGCTCCATTTGGCAGCATCACTCGAATATCTCGGCCAGAACATATTGAAAGGCGGAGCAGCGGTATACAATCTGTGGGGATCCCAGTATTCTGGCTCATTTCCTTACAGAATGAATTAGCCATTATAGTTGCAAGGCAGCACAAGGAAGAGACTTGACTCGGGTCATCACTCATTAGCAGCCAGCCGTCACCCGTGAACTTTAGAAGAGCGTCCGTCAAGCCTAGCTTCTGGATATGGGCCGCAATCTGAGCGACAAGCTGGATATTGAAGCGGTCATTTCTTGAGGTACTCCTGTCTATCCCTGCCTTGGTCGACTCGATCAAGTCCATCGCGAGGCAGTATACAAAGCCTACCGGATGCGTTTGCCCGCTGTGGCGTTCCATTAGAAATCCTTCTACAGCCTGTCGATTAACGAGCGACCGCACTTGAATTTCTGCTCTTCACAGTATACCACACGTGTTCCTGTAGCCTCCAGCAAGATTCTGACTTAGTTCAGGAACAGTCCCGAAAGACCGCCGAGTAGGTTGGAAACCAATGTGATTACGGTTCATATGCGTCATTGGAACATGGTGCCCGAACTGTGGCAGGTGCCGTCCTTCCCCTCGGGAGGCATGTCGCCCCTGGAATGCCGGCGAAATCAAACAGGTTCCCCTCCTAAGGCATGTCCTGAGCGAAGTCGAAGAGCCTGCCCTGAGCTTGCCGAAGGGATCAGAGGGGTTAGGGGAGTTATGAATTCTGACCACCGACTGCTATCTGCTGCCGCTTTTGTCATTTGGATTTTGTTTGTCATTTGAGCTTTGACATTTGGACTTGGTTTGGCTTGGGCTTTGTCATTTGTCATTGTTTGCGGTATTGGGCTTTGGCATTTGGATTTCGACTGTATCTCCACAGTATCTCTACCGCATCTCCAACGTATCTCTAGTCTCTATGAACTCAACTAACTCTACGAACCCAATGAACTCTATCCCCAACCCCTGGCCCGTCGCTACCCGTCAACCGACGGCAGCCAGCTGGCAGCCTCCGAGATGGGGTTCTTAAGGCGCTGCAGCCAGCCAGGGCGGCGCAATTGTTCGTATCCACCTCGTCCAGCACCACGGGATTCAGATTGTCAGTTCGTAGGTCGTTTGAAGGACCTATCGGTGATATACTGTTAGTCGTGACTTCTGAGAGGTAATCACATGGCCGAAAAGTCTCGTGAAAAGCAGAAAGTGGTAGTGATCGGCGGCACCGGTTTCCTTGGATACTACGCCGTCAAGGAGTTTATCCGTCGAGGTCACAGTGTCACCATAGTTGCGCTGCCGCCGTTGCCTGACGAAGGCCTCTTCCCAAAGGAAGTGAATATTATTCTGGCCAACATCGATAAACTGGACGATAGTAGCATTATGGATATCCTGAAAGGTCACGATGCTATAGTTTTCGCTGCTGGAGCAGATGACCGGGTTATCCCCAAGGCACCAGCGTATGAGTTTTTCTACCAGGCAAATGTTCTTTCCTGCAAAAGAGTACTGTCACTGGCTCGTCAATCAGGTATAAAGCGCGGCGTTATTTTGAGTTCATACTTTCTGTACTTCGACCGTATTTGGCCGGAGGAAAGGCTATCAGAATATCATCCTTACGTCAGATCCAGAAAAGAGCAAGCTGAACAGTCTATGGATGTGTCAATGCCAGACCTCCAGTTGATGATTCTCGAATTGCCGTATATTTTTGGCAGCATGCCCGGGCGCACGCCGCTATGGAAGCCGCTGATAGGCTATATCAATTCTCGCTATCCCCTTTTCTACATGAGAGGTGGGACCAACATGATCGCCGTCGAACACGTTGGCGAAGCTATTGTAGGGGCTATAGAAAAAGGAAAAGGGGGGCATAGCTATACCGTTGGGGATGAAAACCTTACCTGGATTGAGTTCCTGGAAGGAATATTAGGTATTCTGGGTAAGAAAAAGAGGATAGTCATCGTGCCGACTTGCCTGGTTCGGCTTCTCCTGAGAGCAGTGGCATTACAGCATAGACTTCGTGGCAGAGAAGGGGGACTTGACCCCGTTAGGTTTGCAGCTATACAAACAAGGAACACGTTCTTTGATCCGGCGCCAGCGGCTGAAGAACTTGGCTATGGCAGAGGAAATCTAGAAGAGGCTTTCAAGAATACGGTGAAAGCTTGTTTACGAGTGAAATCATAATCTTCATAGCTATATACCACTATGCGCCATTTTGACAGGAAACACCGATGCCTAAGAAAAGAGTCCTTTTGACCGGAGCATCCGGCTCCATGGGCGGCGAAGCCCTTAAAGAGTTGTTGAGAAGAAAGGACGGCTACGATGTTGTCCTATTAGTCAGGCCTTCAAAGCAAAATAGAAAGGCTTTCACAGAGTATGAAGGGCGAGAAGGAATAAAAATCGTCTGGGGAGACCTGTGTAATCCCGGTGATGTGCTGGAAGCCGTTAACGGAGTAGATTACGTGCTCCATCCCGCCGCGCTCATCGCCCCGGAGGCAGACAAGAACCCACGAGTCTGCAAAGGAATAAATTGCGGCGGCACCGAAAACATAATCGCTGCGATTAAGAAGCAGCCAGACAGTGGCGACCACGTCCGTTTGGTCTATGTGGGCACCGTAGCCGCATATGGGGACAGGCTTCCGCCTATTCATATGGTCAGGGTCGGCGATCCTCTCAAACCAAGTGTCGGTGACTTTTACGCCACGACAAAAATGGCCGCAGAGAGAGCGGTCATAGAATCGGGTTTGAAATACTGGGCGGTGATGCGACAGACTTACATTGCTATTCCGAATGCACTATCTCTTTTAGACCCCATTCTCTTCCACCAGCCGGTCAACACCCATATTGAACTGATAACTAGCGAAGATGCAGGATACGGGCTGGTGCAAACCATGGAGGCCCCTGATGATTTCTACGGCAAGGTGTACAACATGGGAGGTGGCCCGGCATGCAGGGTTGTCTTTAAGGATTATCTCGAGCGGATGATGGAAATCTTTGGCCTCGGGAATTACAGGAAGATAATGCCTCTCAATTGGTTCGCTCTAAGGAACTTCCATTGCTGCTGGTATGAGGATAGCTGGGTCCTCAACGAATATCTTGGCCACTGGCGGCATTCGCTCGAGGACCATTACAAGCAGGTGGAAGACGCTACCCCCCGGTATCTGAAACTCGGAGCAAGAATCGCCCCGTCTTCTGCCGTCAAAGCATTCATCAAGAGAATGGCGGACCCATTAAAGTGGATAGAGGACAACGAGACGGACAAAATCACAGCATTCTTCGGCAGCCGTGAAGCATGGGAAGGCATCTCTGATTGGGAACACTCCATCCACGCACAACAGCAAGAATCGACCGGCTCCTTGTCAGGCGTTGAGGGAAAAGAAAGTAAACCTGAAACGTATACCATACGAGATATGCAAGAGATGGCTCTATCGAGAGGAGGACGATGTCTCTCAACAGAGTACGTTGATATTAAGACGAAGCTCAGATGGAAATGCTCTTTCGGGCACGAGTGGGAGGCTTCCGCCAGACTTCTGAAGGCAGGACACTGGTGCCCGGAATGTGCTCCACCACCATGGGACTATGACACTCAAGCCAGAGTTGATCCTGCCCTTGCTGCCATATACTACAACAATCACCATAGAAACGAGTATCAAAAGGTTGATTGGTTGTATTGTCCTAACCAATAATCATGTATCTGCACTGCTCGTTGTGGTGACTGGTGGCAGATGACCCAGACGGAGCGACACCAGAACATCATCCTGTGAACTAATAGTCAGCCATGTTATTACCTCATAGTTCTGCGTGGCAAGCTGCCCCTATCTACCTCTCCGGCTCGATAAGCACGCGCAGACGCCGGTCCAGAGATGAGGGCTCAGGAGACAGCAGTCGCTGGTCACCAGTCACTAGTCGCTGGTCACTAGTTACTAGTCACTAGCCAGTGGACCGTACCCCGGGTCACCAGTCACCAGTGTCCCCACTGCATCTCTATAAACTCAACGAACCCTACGAACTCTTGGAACTCAATGAACTCTATCCCCAGCCCCTAGTCCGTCGCTACCCGTCAACCGACGGCGGATAGTTGCAGCCAGTCAACGAGACTGCGCGGGACGCTCTGCTCCCTGAGATGGACTCGCGGCTGGCTACGGGGGTCTTGGGATTCCCGCCGGGACTGGCGGCACCGGACGGGCCGCTCGCTACCGCGGCAGAAACTGTCATTAGAACCATCTATCACTCGAAGCAAATCGGTTTGCCAGCACCGGCAAAATCAAACGCCATCCTGAAGTCGAGCGGCCCCTGGTGACCGGAGACGTCCCCACCGAGGTAATGAAGAAAGTCTTAAACTGGCTAATAGAAGGGCCGATCTGAGCCTCCCGCTCCCTGCTGCTGAACAATACGCTACCTTGTTGGATGACTCTGCACCGTTTTGTTTGTGGTGTGACACGTGATTGCATCTTGTGGTAACATAATTACTGGATTCTGTATCGATTGACTACTACTGATGGTTTGCAGATTGAGGAAAGGAGAACACTATGCCGATAACGAGGAAGGAATTTGACGATAGTATCGACACATTGTCCGCCAAACTGCTTAGATTCCTGGAGGCACATCCGAATCAAGCATTTGACACCGAGGAACTGGCGGAGGCTGTGGGTGGCAGACAGTTGGAGGTTTGGGCCATACTTGATGCCTTAAAACAGCGAAAGCAGGTCTCCGGTAAGTGCGTTAAAGGGACAGGCTACTATTGTATTGCCAAGTAGGCGAGCTGTCTTTCAATATCCTCGGAGGCACCGGCTGATTGGCATAGTGGCTCGTCGATTATTGTTTCTTCCGAGCGTGATGCAATGAGGTTCTGCTATAACCGATAAGTTGAGCCTTTCCGATTATTGTTGAGTAACCACAAGACTTCTCATCCTGATGTGCGCGATTCTTGAACTGAGGATTCTTATGGAAAGCATGGCATAGTCAGTTTGTCAACCTTATGAGTTTGAGACCTTCAGTGAGAAGTAGTAGAACAATTGGATAGATTGTTTGTTTGATTTGGAGAGCGACGGTTTGGAATGACGCGGCACGAGGAATTGTTGAGAGAGGTAGTGAGCACGCAATACTTCGCCGTGCTCAACACGATTGGTCAGGGCCTGCCTCATAGTAATCTGGTGTCTTTCGCCGCAACTGATGACTTAAGATCAATCGTCTTTGTTACTGACCGAAATACGCGAAAATATAGAAACATACAAGACAATCATAATATCTCATTGCTGATCGACAATAGGACTAACCAGCCTTCTGATACTTCTCAAGCCATTGCCATAGCAGCAATCGGCACAGCCCGTGAAGGAATAGACAGTAAGAGCCTGCTTCGAGATGTTTTCCTTGCCAGACATCCTCAACTGAGGCATTTTGTGGATGCCCCCGACAGCGCCATTATGCTAGTGACCATACGTCTATACCTCGTGGCAGCCTTCGACAAGACAGAGACTGTGACCATATCGCAGTAGGTCTCGCTTGTATCTAAGCATGGTGTTCCGGTCCCCTATTCTGTTCAATTCCCCGCATGATCGAATGCTAGAGATATCTAGGTGCCCTTCTGCTGTTTGGCATGCCTGTTCAACCACCACACTCCGATGTTCAGATACGAAGCAACGGTGACCCAGATAAGGTAGGGAATGAGAAGTGATCCGGCCAGGGTTGAAACCCTGAAAGAGGCAACAGCCGTGGCCAGGATGAGAAACCACAGAATAACGATAGTTATCACCCCGCCCCCTGTAGACTTTAACCCGAAAAAGACAAACGACCAGAGAGCGTTCAATGCCAGTTGTACCCAAAACAGGACAAAGGCGATTCTTGCTACATCGCCAGGTAGTCCCGTCCGCCAGACGAAAAAGACAGATACCCCCATAAGAACGTAGAGCGCAGTCCAGACAGGCCCGAATACACGGTCGGGTGGAGTCCTGGGTGGCTTCTTCAGTGCAGCATACCACGTCGGTAGCGCCTTAAAGGTAGCGATACCGCCGATACCACCGGCGGCGAAGCAGGCAACGATGCTGATTATGAGTTTGATGACGTCATTCAAGGCCGTTACTATGTGCTGGTATTTCGCATTTCAATCCGCAATGAGGCATCCCGCCCCCTTCTTCCCGAATAAGGCGGCACCAGTGCTGCCGCAATTGCCAGGGCCGTGCCAAGATACAAACCTGACCACAGAAATAGCGCTATCAAACCGGTGATTACTAGCCCTATTCTTCTTCGAGTGGTCAGTATTGGCTTATCACGTAACGCGTACAGCAAAGTGACCACCGCAAGAATAACCGAAAGGACAAAGAGAATTAAAGTTATCATGGCTTGCCCACTAAGACCGGTAACACTAAAGGTCAAAAACATCTGATAGAGAATACTGACACCTGACCCGAGAAAAGCCAGGCCGGCGAACGATGCAAGCCACTTGGATATGCCTTTTGGTGCTCTGCCCTTCCGACCCCGCAAGTATAGTAGTATTCCACCGATGACTAATACCAGGATTATCGGCAATAATGCGACAAACTGGTTCTGCCCTTCCCAGGCATACACCTTCTGCACACTATACTGAACCATTATCAATTCTAGCGGAGTAAATGACTCGGCGTAGCCAACTACAAGGCCATACCTTGCAGCTCCTTGACCATGATTCTCATCGTCCTCATTGGTCTGGGCTTCCTCATTCTTCATACTGCCGAAAACAACAACATAATATGTGCCGTCTGCAGGAGCATCAGTGGTCATACTGGCAACCTCATAATACCACCCCGGGGAGAAGGCTTCGTATTCTGCGCTTCCCGGATCACGGCCCTCTATTATGGTAGCGCCATATCCTGCCGGTACTTCAATATGGTCAGGCGCTTCGTCGCCCTGGGTCATTTCAGGAACCAGCAAAGCAAACGAAGGCAAAAAGCCACTCTCAGCCGGGCTTTCGGGTGTGAGCAGAGCTAGCTGTATCTTTTCCCCATGTGACATACTGAATTCATAGTATTCTCCTTCGTCCAGATGATCTAGCTCATCATAAATAGCCCACGACTTCACTGGATCGTCAATATGATATGCGGTCGCAGGGCTGTGATTCTCTCCAGGAAATACTGGAGAATGGGCAAAAGCAGTTCCCACCGGAACTAGAACTAATAATGCGATGAATATTGGTACGAATCTAACAAATCTTGTTTTAAGCATATTTGCACCCCCTATAAAACAAAAGGCCAATCATAGGCTTAGAAACACCGTTGAAAGGAATAATTCGATAGTCACATTAATACCTTATTCTCTAATCTTGAGAAACGCAAGTCCGGCAAAAACCCAGGCAAGACCATGTAGTATCAGCGGTATCCACACGAATTCCAGGCGACTCAGATTTACTATGCTTCTTCCATATCCTATGGGTGTCGGAAGGTAGAGCCATACCAGGAACAGGACATAGACTGCAATTACCAGCCAATACACTTTCCTACTCGTTTTCAAAGCATACATGTACGTGAACACAAACATGAAGGCAAATCCGGAGAAAAACATGGGCCAGATGTCAGGACTGCTAAAAAACGAAGTGTTAAAAATAGCCACTATAACGGCATGAATTGCCACATAGCTCTCCAGCAGGATTATCCATTTCTTATTGAGATGCATCTGGGTCCAAGCCAATGTAACCTGTGTGAACAGCAAGAACATATAGAAGAATCCGGAGAGCAGCTGCGGATCGGTCGCCATGGGATGGAACCAAAAGGTATATACGAGTGCCCAGGCAAATACATACATATGGCTACGCCTGAAAAATCCGGTGACCTGTGCTGTGAATGGTTTCCCTGCTTTACGTCCCAGGATAAGACCCCTTCTCGGGTTCTCGAGTATGAGTATTACTGCCAGCATGATTATCACTGAATACTGGCTGGTGAATATGGGAACGTCTTGTGCCAGGCCGTCAAACCAGAAGTGTGTCTGCAGCAAATGCAACGATACAAATACCAAATTGACTGCTAAAGCTACCAGACTATATTTAGGTAGTCCCCACAGGGATGGAGATCTATAACCGTGTAGATTTTTTTGCCCGAAATAGATTGCCATCCATAGAGAAAATTGATGACCTAGATAGAATGCCCAAGTGATCACCATCCCCCAGAAGTTGCGAGAAGGCAGCTTCCAGTAATACCATGATGCCCCCTGATCAGGAAGGAAGGAATCAATAAAGTGTTTCAGATTTGGGCCAAGTAGCCAAATAAGAATCGTGAAGCAAACGGCAAACAGTAGTCCAAAGAGCCATAAATATCGCGCTGATCTCGACTTTGTATCCAGTTTCTGTGATTCCATCGCCCTATCCGATGATTGGGTCACACCCCGCCTGGTACTCACCTATGGATCCCAGATAGAAATATCTTACTAGGTATTTGTTTGTTGGACAAGGGGATGCGCACATCTTTGCCTTTAACTAAACAACAAGCCCAGCCGATGCAGGATACAACGTTAGACAATCGCTATCAGACTCCAATGAACTTTGAGCCATATTGTTGCCCGGCATTCCCACGCCACTGGAAGCACCGCCAGCCACCTCTGCGGCTCGATACGCACGTTCAAGAAACTGGTAAACAGTAGTCAGGAGTCAGCAGTCACTGGTCACCAGTTACTAGTCGCTAGTCAGTAGTCAGCAGTCAGTAGACCGTAGCCGCTGGTCACCAGTCACCAGTGTCCCCACTGTATCTCTACGAACTCTAGGAACTCTACGAACTCAATGAACTCTATCCCCAGCCCCTAGTCCCCAGTCCCTGGTGACGTTTTCCCATAGCGCATCACCGTTCAAAAATGACATGCTCTTTGGCAATCCACATAGCAGACCGAGAGAAGTCAATGAAGTTCTTTTCGTCCTCCTGGAGTTCGCCCATGGCTTGCAGCCCCTGTGGCGTGCTCATTGCCTTGAGCATTTCCTCACGGTCCCCAAAAATCTCGGCGATACCATCGAAAGGCTCCGTGCAGCCGCGGGACGCCCGCAGTAGTTCGTTCAATGGGTCATCAAGTGTATGAACCTGCACGTAGCGCTGCGCACCAAGAGTCCTGAGATGGCGTCCAGCCAGTGGGCCATGGGTCTTGAGCCAACGGCTTTGAAACTGCTCCAGAGATAGGTTGGGAAGGCGACGTATAGCATAATATATCCCCTCCATGATAAACCCTCCTTCTTTTATGATGATGTTTGTATTGGGAAGCCACTTGGAACAATAACACTAGAGAACAGAAGGGGTCAACTTTCTGCCAGTCTCCAGTCTCTTCAATGTGTCTCTACCGTATCCCCAATCTCTAGTAGTCCCTGTTGTATCTCTACTCTTCTCGCTGAAAACGTGACAATTTCCCCTTGCTCGAATGAAGAATTCATGCTAATTTCTCCTTAGGACTCGTGGAGGTGAGGTTTCTCAAAACGTGACTGTAAACCAAGCAGAAATCAAAAGGAGACGCGGTGGCCAGAAAGGCAATCGGAATGCCCGCAAACATGGCTTCTATTCCGGTACCCTTGGCCCCGCCGAAACATCCCAACTGTGGAACATTACCAATCTGGAAGGCGTTGACCCTGAAATAGCGTTCATTCGCGTCAAGCTGCAGTCTTCTCTTGAGCACCACCCTGGTAACCGACGCGTAATCAGAGAAGCCTCCAGGCTAATAGTAAAATGGTATTCTGCATATTACGGGTTGGACGCGACCACCGGCAGCTACCTGAAAACCGTTGTCCAGAATCTTTTGGAGACTGCCTCAATCCGTCAGTCTGCTGGACTGCAGGGTTCGCAGAAACAAATGGCAGACCGACGAAACGAATCGTATGTACTTTAACAATTTAATCGGCCGCCTTACGCATGAAAAGGAGCTTTTGAACTTCAGAAAAAACAGTCATTTCTGCAAAACGAATCATCCCGGCTTCGCCGCGCCGGTCCGCCACCCCTCACCGCTCGTAGAAACAAATGGCAAACCGACGAAACGAATCGTGTGTAGCTTGGGGTTAAACGTACCGGAGCCAGTCTCCTTACGTGCGAAAGAGAGCTGCTCAACTCCAAGAAAAACAACCCTTTTCCCAAGACGAATCCATGCCCATCTGGTCCTCGTTCATTAAGAGTGGGATCTTGTGCTAATATAAGGGACCGCCGGCTATCTCGTATACATCCCGATGTCTAAGCGAAGAGGTGCGTCATGCAACAACAGTCAATAGAGCAAAACAGATGTTTTCTGAAGGATAACCTGCGAAAGACGTTCGATTTCTCAACGACCGATCAGAGTGCCGGACTCCCTCCACCGCCTATCGAGAAGGGGTGTTCCGCGGATGCAGAGAGAATTGACCTGATTCGTCCGAATAAGTTTCGGGCATTGCCCAGGGCGGATTTGCTATCCGCCATGGCGAATCGCCAGAGCCGCCGGGAATTCAGCGAGACCCCGCTGACTCTGGAGGAATTGTCTCTCCTCCTGTGGGCAACTCAAGGGGTACGAAAACAATCAGGCACCGGCCCTGTTCGCAGGACTGTTCCATCGGCCGGAAACCGCCATGCCCTTGAGACTTACGTGTGTGTTTTTAACATGGAAGGCCTGCATAAAGGTCTGTATCGATACCTTCCAGTGGAACACCAGCTTGTCGTCGAATACAAGGATGAAGGTGTGGCAAAGAAGATAGGCCCGGCAACTTTGGGGCAGAACTGGATATCAAGCGCTGCCGCGGTTTTCATCTGGGCAGCAATACCTTACAGGATGGAATGGCGCTATGGTTTGGCTGCTCACAGAGTCATTCTCATCGATGCCGGGCACGTGTGCCAAA
>JALHUO010000172.1 GCA_022866545.1 Dehalococcoidia bacterium
CTGATGAGCTTGTCGATGGTCTGTCTCCTGATGAGACTTATGGTGAGAAACACCGCATCGCGAATGGCGAGATCTCTTTGGCAGTTAAAAAAAGCAGATCGTAAGCACTAAATACCAAACACTAAACAGTGTCAAAATACAGGACCCAAATGGGCAAGAGGTTTTTTGGGTTTATAGCGTTTGAAACTTGAGTTTGTTTGGGATCTAGAGGTTAGGAGCTAGGATCTGTCCTTCTTAGGAACTCGGGTGTTCTATCAGTTGAGCCGACGTTGTTATCGTGTCGTTGCCTCTAACAAAGACTATGTCGACCTCTTCACCAATTTCGCTGCCTCGAATAGCTTGGACGAGGTCAGCAAGCTTGACTATTTCCTTGTCTGCGAAGCGGATAATAACATCGCCAGTCTGTAATCCGGCAGCCTCCGCGGGGCCGCCTGCCACTATGTCTGCAATAAGGGCTCCCCTGTCCACAGAGAGATGCTCTGTTGCGGCCAGCAAAGGAGTTACGGTAGATACGCCTACTCCCAGCCAGGGATAAGTCACACGACCGTAGCGAATTAGATCCTCAATGATGGGCTTAGCCTCATTGCTACTTATGGCATAACCTATACCTTCTACCTCGGAGGCGACTATCTTGACACTGGTAATGCCTATGACCTCGCCAGATATGTTGACCAGTGGGCCACCGCTATTGCCGGGATTGATGGCCGCCGTGGTTTGAATCAAACCGTAAAGGATATTTCCATCAACGTTCACCGGAACATTCAAGCGGCTGACTATTCCCTCAGTCGCTGTTATTCCCTCTCCCAGAGCATTGCCGATCGCTAACACCCACTCGCCAAGTGACAGCAAACTTGAGTTGCCCCAATAGACATAGGGCAAATCTGTGGCATTTAGCCTTATCACAGCGAGGTCAGACAGAGAGTCAGTGCCCACTATATTGGCAAGGAAAGTCCTGCCATCAGTCAACTCGACGTAGATGCTCTGGGCATCTTCGACGACGTGGTTATTGGTGGCAATGTATCCTTTATCGTCGATAAGTATCCCGGACCCGGCAACATATTCTGTATACCGACCAAAGAAACCAGACACGACCATTTCTGAGATTACAGAAACCACGGAGGGCATTACTTCGGTAACCACCGGACGGAAATCAGGCAAGGAGGTAGCTGGCTCGCTCTGTGATGGGAAAGCCCAATTGGGATCAGCGTACTGGGCTGTGCTATTTGACTGGGGCGCGCTCGATGGTGGGGAAACGAATAGAGTCGATAGAGCCCAGCCGCCAACAGTCAACGTCAGTGTTGCTACTGCTACGGCAGTCAGAATATACTTTCTAGACATTTTTCGCTACGCCTATTATAGCATTGTTATCTTCTCCTCAGAGAACCTGTGTCTGAATTCAAGATTGGCTGTGTCGGATCATTCAAAGAAAGCAGACTTGACAATCCAGAATGCTACTCTTTATAATGAAAAGAAATCCAGGTTTGTTCCGCCTTTTGGGACCATCTTACAAGATTTGGTTTTCTCTATACTCTTGTAGCAAGCAGTGAGTAAGTATATTTTCATTACTGGCGGCGTAGTTAGTTCTGTAGGCAAGGGAATTTCAGTAGCCTCTATCGGCAAGATATTGAAAAGCCGCGGTATATCTGTCTCGGTGCAGAAGCTTGATCCTTACCTGAATGTTGATCCGGGGACCATGTCCCCATTCCAGCACGGTGAAGTGTTTGTCACTCAGGATGGTGCTGAGACTGATTTGGATTTAGGACATTATGAGAGATTCATCGGTATTGAGTTGACGCAAGCTTCGAACGTCACTTCGGGCCAGGTTTATTCTTCGGTCATTGCTCATGAGAGGCGAGGGGATTTTCTGGGGGGCACAATTCAGGTGGTTCCCCACGTAACCAATGAAATAAAAAGACGGATAAGGAGAGTCGCCGAAATATCTCAGGCTGACATAGTGATTGTTGAAGTTGGCGGCACCGTCGGAGACATTGAAGGGCAACCCTTTCTGGAAGCTATAAGACAGATGAGAAAAGACGAAGGCAGAGACAATGTGCTATATATTCATGTTACTTTTTTGCCGCATATCGCTGCCACTGATGAGCTTAAGACCAAGCCCACTCAACATAGCGTCAACGAATTGAGGAGAATTGGCGTTCAACCCGATGTTATACTGTGTCGCGGCGATAAGGAAATATCCGGCGCGATAAGGGACAAAATATCGCTATTTTGTGATGTAGACAAAGAAGCGGTCATTTCTTTGGTTACCAGCGAAACGATTTACGAAGTGCCCTTACTGCTTGAGGATGCCGGGTTAGTGGAATTCATAGTTCGCCGATTGGGATTAAGGGCTGAGAGGAGCAATCTAGAGGAGTGGCGGGCCATGGTAGCAAAGCTGAAAGCTCCGAAAGAGCCTGTAACCATCGGATTAGTAGGTAAATATGTGGGGCTTCGAGATGCCTATTACTCCGTGCGGGAGGCATTATGCCATGCAGCACTGGCTCACAATCGCGCAGTGAAAATAGAGTGGTTGGACTCAGAGCAATTGGATGGCATGGCCGATGATAAGCTGAGGCAAGTTCAGGGCATCATTGTTCCTGGTGGCTTTGGTTACCGGGGCATTGAGGGCATGATAAAGGCTGCCCAGTTTGCCCGAAAAAGAGAAATCCCTTACTTTGGTTTATGCCTGGGAATGCATATTATGGTCATCGAGCTTGGGCGTCATGTCTTTCATACCGACAAAGTGAATTCCACTGAGTTCGATGCTGCTAGTGCCTATCCTGTTATTGACCTCCTGCCTGAACAGCGTGGCGTGGAGGAAAAGGGAGGGACTATGAGGCTTGGGACTTATCCTTGCCAACTGGTGGCAGGGACAATAGCAGCTCGCACTTATGGAGTCCAAGTAGTCTACGAAAGGCATCGCCACCGTTATGAGTTCAACAATGATTTCCGGCAGCCGTTGGAAGAAGCCGGTATTGTAGCCTCTGGGTTATCCCCCGATGGAAGGTTAGTAGAAATTACTGAATTACGAGATCATCCGTGGATGCTTGGCTGCCAATTCCACCCTGAGTTCAAATCTCGCCCCGATTTTCCCCATCCGTTATTCGTGGGATTCATTGGGGCAGCCAAAGAAACGCTTATTGAAGGTGCTCAGACGAGTCTACCGTTGAATTGAGAAGATGAGGATATTCTTAGATACCGCCAACATAGAGCATATTCGCCATGGAGTCAGATTGGGGGTGGTGACGGGGGTGACCACGAACCCCAGCCTTGTATCGAAGGAAGGTAAAGTTGATTACCGAAAGTTAGTCCAGGAGATCTGTGCGATTGTCCCTGGCCCAGTATCTACGGAAGTGCTAGGTCAGGACGTTAAGACAATGGTGACTGAGGCCAGGGAAATATCGAAATGGGCGGACAATGTAGTGGTCAAGATACCGGCAAGCCCCGAGGGAGTGGAAGCTACATCGCTGCTGGCCAAGGAAAGCATAAAGGTGAATTTCACCTTATGCTTCACATTGAACCAGGCTTTACTGGCGGCGGAAGCAGGAGCCAGGTTCATAAGCCCTTTTGTAGGCAGATTGGATGATATCGGTGAGGATGGCATGAGGGTAGTGGCTGACATTGTGGAATATCTGGATTATTATCAGCTACCCGCTCAAGTTATCGCCGCCAGCATCAGACATCCTCAGCATTGTCTGATGGCAGCTAAGGTTGGTGCTCATATCGCCACAGTGCCGTACGAGGTGTTGCTACAAATGATACGACACCCTTTGACAGATATAGGCATTCGGCGTTTTAGAGATGACTGGAATAAGGTGATGGTGAGAGAGGAATTACTGTGAGAAATACGTGAGACTGTGTCAATGAAGTCGAGATAAGAAGAAACTGTATTTAGAGAGAGGTCACTATGTCAACTATGGGAGAACTAGAAAGCAAAAATCGAGATGAACTGGAGGCGATAGCCAAGGAGTGTGGCATCACCGGATACACTACCTTGAAGAAACCGGACCTTGTCTATCGCATCTTGCAAGCGGAGGCACAGCAACAGGGAAATATATTCATAACTGGCGTCTTGGAAACCATAAGCGAGGGCTATGGCTTCTTGCGGCAGGACACCTTCCGGCGTGGTGCCAGTGATATCTACGTGTCGAATTCCCAGATACGCCGCTTCAACCTGAGAGATGGTGATTCTGTTTGTGGTCAAGCCAGACCTCCTAAAGAAGGCGAGAAATACTATAGCTTACTGAGAGTAGACAGTATCAATGGACTCGACCCTGAGCTAGGGAGGACACGGCGCAATTTCGGTTCGTTGACGCCTATTTTTCCGAATAAGCTCATTAATCTGGAAACAACATCAGACGAGTTGTCCACTCGTCTGATCAATCTGGTGACGCCTATAGGCCGGGGGCAAAGAGGTCTTATCGTATCGCCCCCTAAGGCAGGCAAGACTGTGCTTCTTCAGAAAATTGCCAACGCCGTAACCACTAATTACGACGATATTCACCTTATGGTTTGCCTTATTGGAGAAAGACCCGAAGAAGTCACTGATATGAAGAGGTGTGTCAAGGCCGAGGTTATTGCCGCCACCTTCGATGAACCGGTAGAGAGCCAGACCCGGGTGGCGGAATTAGCATTGGAGAGAGCCAAAAGGCTGGTAGAAATGGGCAAGGATGTGGTTATACTCCTTGATGGCATTACCAGGCTTACAAGAGCTTACAACTTAGCCTTGCCTCCCAGTGGGCGCACTTTGTCTGGTGGCATTGACTCAACAGCGTTGCATCCTCCCAAGCGACTTTTCGGCACTGCTCGTAACCTTGAGGAAGGGGGAAGTCTAACCATTATTGCCACTTGCCTCGTGGATACCGGAAGCCGTATGGACGAGCTAATATACGAAGAGTTTAAGGGAACGGGTAACATGGAACTTCACCTGGATAGGAAAATGTCTGAGCGCAGAACCTTCCCAGCTATAGATATTATGCCCAGCGGCACAAGAAGAGAAGAGCTTTTGTTGGATGAGAATACATTGAAACAAGTGTGGTTGCTCAGGCGTGTGATCAATATGATAGATAGTGACTCACCCAATCATGGTGAGGCTACACAAAGAATCTTGGAACGGCTAGCTAGGACAAAGAACAACGCCGAATTCCTGGCCACTCTATCTAAGGACATGTAAGTCAAGACTGTCGCCCAACTTGTCACACAAGATGAAGTGAAAAAACGAAGCGGTCCCAGTTGGCTGGATAAATTCGGAGTTGGGGTTAAGAGGAGACTGGGCATGAATATTCTCCTCTGTGGCAATTGTAAGTGGGACTGGAGGAGCGCTTGTCATCGCCCCGAGCGTCCCAACGCAACTTGGTGCCCTGATTACGTAAAGAAGGGCAAATGACTGGGTTCCTGGTTGATGCAGGAGCAGCCGCACTGGCAAAGCCTGAGAAACAGCAAGATATTAGCTATCAGCACCGCTGTTACCTGAGCTGATCCCTTGAATAGTCGAGAATCCTTCTGGCCACGATAAGCATATTGATCTGCCCTGTTCCTTCAAAGATATCATTTATCTTCGCGTCGCGCATCCACTTCTCCAGCAGGTACTTTCGCGAATAACCAAGTGGACCCATGATCTCAACTGCTTTCTGGGTGATTTTGGTAACAGCAAGGCCAGCTTTGGCCTTAGCCATTGATGCCTCCAGGTTATTGGGTTGAAACTGGCTCATCATCCAGAGAGCTCGCAAAGTGAGGAGCTTGGCCGCCTTGTAGTTCGCTTCCATTTCCATTATGTCTCGTTCTAGCACAGTGAGCTTCTGCCTGGGAACGCCATACCGTATCTGTATGCCCTGCTTTCTAAGTGTTTCTTTGATGAAATCCAGGGCAGCACGTCCGACGCCGATGGCCATGGCGGCCACAACAGGTCGCGTGGCATCAAATGTGGCCATTGCACCTTTGAAACCTTTGGTTTCGCCCTTGTCTACCTTCTTGACCTCCGGGCTGCCAAGTATATTCTCGAAGGGAATATGGCAGTTATCGAAAATGATAGTGGCCGTGTCACTGGCTCTAATCCCCAGCTTTTTCTCAAGCTTCTCTACTCTCATTCCCGGTGTTCCAGCCGGTACTACAAAAGATTTCATGCCCGCTCGTCCTGCTGATTTGTCCACAGTCGCCCAGACTACCACTAGGCCGCCGGGATTTTCCGCCGCACGTTTCCCCCAGGTGACGAAAATCTTCTCACCGTTCAATACCCACTCGGCACCGTCACGCGTAGCGGTAGCGGTGATGGCAGAGGTATCCGAGCCACAACCAGGCTCTGTCATGGCCATGGCACCCCATTTCGGGTCGCCTTCGTTGAAGTGACCCAGGAAACGTGACAACTGTTCTTTGGTGCCCGAGGCAAAGATGGCAGCACCCCCGAGTCCCGGCCCAGGAACACACAAGAAGAGACCTGCATCTCCCCAGCAGAGCTCTTCGATTCTGAGACACGCGGTGACATCCAAGCCCAGAGCCAATGTACCCTTGTTTCTTTCCCCCCACGTCTTATCAATGAGTTCCCGAGGGCTTTCGTGTTCATGCTCGTCATAGTAACGGCTTACAGGCCGAAACAGCTCTTCTGCAAACTCGTGGGCTATATCTATTGCCTCCTTTTGTTCTTGGGTCGGTTCAAAGTCTATCATTGTGCAATACCTCCTTTCATACTATAGCCATGCCGTCAAAAGTGGCAAACCCGCGGCCATTCCTCAGCCAAAGCTCCACCGGGTGCTCGCGAACATAACCGTGCCCGCCCAGGATCTGTACACCGCGGTCAGTTACCATTAGAACCATATCGTCAGCATATGTTTTTACCAGAGATGCTTCTTTCGTCGCCTCTTCCTTTCGGTCTAGCTTCCAAGCGGCCTCCCAGGTCATTAATCTGGTAGCATCGATTTCGATTGCCATCTCCGCCAGCATGAAAGCGACCGTTTGGCGGGAGCCAATGGGCTCTCCGAAGGCAACACGCTCCTTAGCATAGTCCCTCGAGTATTCCATAGCAGCTTTAGCTACTCCTACAGCCATTGCCGACAGTGCTACGCGTGAACAATTCATGATACGGTTAAAATCATATCCCCGGGGATCACCCAACAGGTTCTCTTTAGGAACATGGCAGTTTTTGAGGCTAAGCTCGTATGTGGTCAGAGCCCTTATACCCATGTTCTTCTCTCGCTCGCCAATTTCAAGCCCTTTTGTATCTCTTTCAACAATAAAAGCGTGACTGGTGCCATCTTCTGCTGCATAGACGAGCAGTAAGTCAGCTTCAGCAGCGAGAGGCACATAACATTTCTCGCCATTGAGCACATACTCATTGCCGTCAAGTCGGGCAGTGGTTGATAGAGAATAAGGGTCGAAACCGAATCGCGGCTCAATGAGACCAGAGGTCGCTGCCTTATACTTCTCATCAGAGAAGAGGGGCAAGTATTTCTTTCTCTGGCTCTCCGTACCCATCTCGAGTATGGGATAGGCAAACAGAGCCGGGCAGAGAATGTGCATTGCCATTGAAAGGTCACCCCAGGCCAGTTCCTCTGCTATCAGCGAACCTGTGATAGCAGAGTGCTCTCCGCCAGGTCCGCCATACTCCTCGGGTATGCTGCTAGAGGTGAGTCCCATCTTCCAGGCAGTGTCTATGACACCCTCAGGAATCGCACCGTTCTCATCGCACTGTCGGTAGATTTTGCGCATCTCACCACTGGCAAACTGCTTCGCCATGCTCACAATCATTTGCTGTTCTTCTGTTGGACTAAACGAAATCATGTTACGCTCCTTTCAATAGCCATGCCTGGCCTACAACACAGCCGGATTTTGAACCTTTGTGTTCCAGCATCAGCACAGTACTTGCTCAATGATTTGCGCGGACGCCGTATTATAATTGTTATGAGAAAAGATTTCCAGAGGTCTATGTCGGTAATAACCGGGTAAGGGAAATTTGAGACCAGAGAGCGGCCCTAGCATTGCGCCCGGGGTCGGATGGTCATTTGGAGCAAATTGAGGAAGCTGTCAGTCTTTTCGGCGACCGAATTCATTTCGACTCCTCGGAACAATATTACTGAAGTTTCTCCTATGACTGATTGACATTGAAGCTGACACCTTCTAAAATCAAGAAGGTAAGTGAACCATACTACGAGAGTCCTGCAATGTTTGTTTGAATTGGATTTGTTGGGAGCCTTCAGGAAGTCCTAGGACTCATTGGAGTTAACTTAGCAAGTGACTGGTGACGAACTCAGACAAGCGTTTCTGAATTTCTTTCAGGACAGGGGCCATAAGGTTATCCCCAGTTCCTCGCTAGTGCCTCACAAAGACCCGAGTTTGCTATTGACCAGCGCTGGCATGGTACAAATCAAGCCATATTATCTGGGATTGGAGGTTCCACCTAGCCGGCGATTAGCTTCCTGCCAGAAATGCTTTCGCACCACTGACATAGATTTGGTGGGTGACAGCAAACACCTCACTTTCTTCGAAATGCTGGGGAACTTCAGTGTGGGTGATTATTTCAAAAGAGAGACTATTTCCTGGGCCTGGGAGTTCGTCACCGAGCATCTGAGACTGCCCAGGGAGCGGCTGTGGGTTACTATCTATCTCGACGACGACGAAGCGTTTGCCTATTGGCGACAGCTGGGGGTCCCTGCGGAGAGGATACTACGCTTTGATGAAGACGAGAATTTCTGGGGCCCGGTCGGCGATTGTGGTCCATGTGGACCGGACAGCGAGATTCATTATGATATGGGTGAAGAGTTCGGCTGCGGCAGATCCGAATGTAAGCCCAACTGCGAGTGTGGCCGCTTCTGCGAGATATGGAACCTGGTATTCACCCAATACAACCAAGACCCGGACGGACGCCGCACCCCGTTGGCGACACCAAGCATTGATACAGGCATGGGACTGGAGAGGACTCTGGCTGCTATCCAGGAGAAGTCGTCACCTTATGAGACAGATTTGTTTTTCCCTTTGATAAACCGGATTTGCCACCTATCGGGGAAAGAGTACGGTCAGGATGAGAATATCGACCGGGCCATTAGAATTGTGGCTGAACACTCGCGCGGCATTGCCTTTCTCATCGCCGATGGCGTAATGCCCTCCAATGAAAGGCGAGGATATGTCCTGCGACGCATATTGAGGCGGGCTTCGCTCTTCGGCAGGACACTGGGATTGAACAACCCTTTCCTTAATGAAATGGCTGACGTAGCCGTTAGTACGATGAGCCACATATATCCTGAGCTGACAAGTAATCGGGACTCGATTACCGAAGTCATTAAGGGGGAGGAAGAAAAATTCATTGCCACCTTGGACACTGGTCTTAATCTGGCGGAAGAGCTTATGAGTGAAGCTCTAGCTCGAGGGAGAAAACAGCTAACGGGTGAGGAGATATTCAGACTCTACGATACCTATGGCTTTCCGCCTGAGCTGACCGCAGAGATTGGCCGAGAAAAAGGTCTATCCATGGATTGGGAAGGTTTTCAAGCTGAGATGGATAAGCAGCGGGAAAGGGGTAGATCGGGACAGAAGGTCGTCTACCTGAGTGGTCATGTCGAGGGCGAAACAGACGTGAAGGGCAGGCCTACAGTCACACGTAAGCAAACACGTTTTGTTGGCTATCAGAAATGCAACTCTAAATCAAGGGTTCGCGACCTGATAACCAACGAAAGTTCGGTGCGAAGTGTGGCTGAAGGTTGTAAGGTTGATGTGATACTTGACAAAACACCTTTCTATGGTGAGATGGGTGGGCAAGTAGGCGACACCGGTGAGATCAACGGCCAGAAAGGAAAGGTAGTGGTCGCCAATACCTTTAGAGGTGGTACTGACATGATAATACATAGGGGAAGAGTGGTCGAAGGCAGCATATCCAAGGGCGACGAAGTTGAGACCAAGGTTGATGTCCGCCGCCGCCTGGATATCGCTCGCAATCACACTGCTACGCACCTCGTCCAGGCTGCTTTAAGAAAAACGTTGGGCAGCCACGTCTATCAAAAAGGCTCGCTGGTTGAAGCGGAAGGATTTAGATTTGACTTCTCTCATATGACTCCCATAACTGAAGGACAGCTGAGGGAAATTCAAGAACAGGTCAATGAATGGATACGTCAGAACCTGAAAGTGAAAGCAAAAACACTCTCTTATGCACAAGCCATCGCTGAGGGTGCTATCGCCCTGTTTGAAGAGAGATACGGAGAGGAAGTTCGCATGCTGGAAATCGGGGAGCCGGCAATCAGTAAGGAACTCTGTGGCGGCACTCATGTGAGGTCAACCGGCGAAATTGGCATGTTTCTGATAGCCAGTGAAAGCAGCATCGGGACAGGACTGCATCGTATTGAGGCCGTAACGGGAAGAGAAGCTGAATCTGTAATTGAATCTCGCTTAGGTGCCTTGCAGTACATAGCCAAAGAAGTAGAGAGCTCGGTTGAAGAAGTTCCTGGCAAGGTGAAAACACTGCTTAGCGAGCTGGAAGCGGAGCGCAAGAAGGGACTTTCGCTCGAAAGGGAGCTATCGCGCAAAATAACAGAGGATTTGCCTACCCAAGCCGAGCAGGTGAACGGCGTGACGGTTCTGGCTGCCAGGGTGCCGTCGTTGACCATGCCCATCCTCAGGGAAATGGGTGATATATTGAAAGATAGGTTTAAGAGCGCTGTAGTTGTCTTGGCTACGGTTTACAGCGGAAAGCCTGGCTTTCTGGCCATGGTGACCCCTGACCTGATAGCTAAAGGATTACATGCCGGGGATATCATTAACCAGGTAGCGAGGGTTACGGGCGGAGGCGGTGGGGGCAAGGCGGCCATGGCTCAAGCGGGTGGCAAAGACGCAGCCAAGATTGACGAAGCTCTAAAGTTAGTCAGAAGTATCGTTGCCAGCAAAGTCTCCCCCATCTCGGAAGATAAGAATTCAAAAGGCAAAAGCTAAAACAACAAATGGAAAAGTCAAAAAGTGAGCTTTGATTTTTGATGTCAAACTTCTGATTTCTTAGAAGGTGAAATGCGCAGCTTGGGGCTAGATGTCGGAGATAGAAGGACGGGGGTGGCTATAAGTGACGCCCAGGGGATTCTGGCTACTCCGCTGACTGTCCTTGGTAGTGTAGACGAAGGTGTGCTTATGGAGGGAATTCTCACGCTTGTAGAGCAGCATAAGGTGGAGTGTATCGTTATTGGTTTGCCTCGGCGGCTAAGCGGCGACCTGGGGAAACAAGCTGGTAAAGTGACGGCTTTCGCGGAAAAATTATCGTGCCTGGCCAAGGAAAGGAGTCTCAACCAGCTTGATATACAGCTATGGGACGAACGACTTTCTACCAAAGCTGCCGAGCGGTTGAAGAGAGAAGCTGGTGGTCGAGGAAGTAACCTGCGTTTGAGAGCAAGAAGAGGATCTGGAAATCACAACCCTGCAATTAAGGCCGAAGTAGATGCCATAGCAGCGGCGTTTATACTCCAGGGTTTTCTGGATAGCCGGCGCTTGGACAATAGCGAGGAGTTTTAGGCAATGTCCAGATACATAGGCCTCATCGGTTATCCTCTTAAGCATTCCGTCTCTCCCTATTTCCAGCAAGCAGCTCTGGATTACTATCAGCTTGATGTTCGTTACGAGGCTTGGGAGACAGCGCCGACACAGCTTCAAGACATAGTGAATAGTTTGAGGAGACCTCAGAATATTGGAGCCAACGTAACAGTGCCTCACAAAGAGACCGTTCTACCACTGTTAGATGAAGTTGACGGCCTCGCGAGTCTGATCGGTGCCGTTAACACCATAGTCAAACGAGGTGACAAGCTTGTCGGTTTTAATACCGATGCCCATGGTTTTATCGAGGCATTGAAGAGGGACGGACACTTCGACCCTAAAGGAAAGAGGGTAGCCATGTTGGGTGCTGGTGGGGTGGCCAGGGCTGTGGGTCTTGTCCTGGTGCAGAAGAAAATAGCTTCACTGGCCATCACTGACGGCATCTTTGATCGAGCCAGTGCGTTGACGGAGAATTTGGTGAGGTATATCAAGGGTGGTCCAGAAAGCCTTGGGAATCTGGAGGCAAAGGTCAGTGTCTTTCAGTGGACGAATGTAAAGTCAGCCGGAACCTTTGCCGGCTGTGACTTAATAGTCCATTGCACTACCATAGGAATGAAGCACAGTTCACAAGAAGGACTATCACCTCTGGGCCTCGAAGTGATTCCTAAGACCGCCCTGGTTTGTGACCTCGTGTATAACCCGTGGCTGACACCCTTGCTGAGGTTGGCACAAGAAGCTGGAGCCAATATACTGGGCGGCCTGTCTATGTTAGTATATCAGGGAGCGGCTTCCTTTAAACTATGGACAGGCAAAGAAGCCCCAGTCGACATAATGTTCAGCAAAGCCAGGGAAATGTTGACAGGAGGATAACGGTGAAAAAGAAAGCAATCATTATCGGTTTGTGTGTTTTGGCATTGCTTGCGGCTATACTAATTCCGATTGCGTTGCTTCCGAGGGGGGCAACAGACAAGATTGTTGTGATCCCGCTCACTGGGAGTATTACCACCGGAGACTCTTCGTCCTCTGGCTCAACCATTACCCCGGGCTTGGTGAGAGACTATCTGGCAAGAGCGGAGAGTGACAAGGCAGTCAAGGCAATTGTTTTCCGCATAGATAGCTCCGGCGGTCAGATAGAGCCCTGCCAGGAAATCTTGTTGGAGATAGAGAGAGCTAAGGAGACAAAAGCGATTGTGGTGAGCATTGGGGGCATGGCTGCCTCAGGTGGTTACTACATCTCAACCCAGGCTCATAAGATTGTTGCCCTTCCTACCACACAGACGGGGGCCATTGGGGTTATTTCTTCCTCAATGAACGTCAAGGGGTTCTTAGAGAAGCTAGGTATCGAGATAGAAATCTTCAAGGGCGGCAAGTATAAGGACATGTATTGGGGATTGAGAGAATTGACGCCGGAGGAAGAGGAAATCATGCAGGATATGGTTGACGAGTATTACGAACAGTTTATTGGTGTGGTGGCCGAAGGTAGAGGACTCAGCGAGGAAGCGGTTAGAGAGCTGGCTACAGGGCAACTTTATAGCGGTGCCAGAGCCAAGGAGCTGGGGTTGGTTGATGAACTGGGTGACCTGAAGACGGCCATAGATGTGGCGTTACAGCTGGCTGGGATCGAGACTGCGATAGTGGAGTATTATAAACCACCCAGACTTACATTATGGTCGCTGTTGGGGCTTGTGGATGCCGTAAAGGCAAGGATAGGCGGGTTGAGTGCAGAAGACATGATTCTGCTAGAGATTCTGAACCATAACTACCCACAGCCTCTATTTCTATATCAAAGCTGATTCCACTCACGAAGATTCTGAGATTCTCGCGGGTACCCGGTTGAATCTAGAGTTGAGTTTATGGAGCTACTCAAAGAATCAGACGACTTTTTGCGGATGATCTAATGGGGCAGTTTCGTTTTCTTACCGGTGGAGAATCGCACGGACAGGGGTTGGCGGCCATAGTGGAGGGGATGGTAGCTGACCTTCCTCTGGAAGAACGCCACATCAATAAGGAACTCCGGCGTCGCCAGCAGGGCTATGGGCGTGGTCCCCGCATGAAGATTGAAGATGACAGGGTTGAAATCATCGGCGGCGTTCGATATGGGCTCACGATAGGCAGTCCGATCGCGCTATTCATCACCAACCGGGATTGGCAAAACTGGCAGGACGTGATGAATGTTTCTCCGACGGAAAAAGAAGTCGAGCCTGTGACCTGTCCCCGCCCGGGACATGCCGACCTGGCCGGAGTAACTAAATATGGACTCAAAGACATTAGGCCGATTATGGAAAGAGCCAGTGCCCGGGAAACGGCCGCCAGAGTCGCTGTTGGAGCTATAGCCCGAAGATTCCTGGAGGAGTTGGGCATTGCCATTCATAGCCATACTGTGGCGATTGGGCCACACCGCTGGGAACGAAGCGAAGCAAGCTCTGTAGACTGGCGAAAAGTAGAAGCCTCCCCCGTCCGTTGTGCTAATGGCAAACTAGAGAAAGCAATGATGGCAGCCATTGATGAGGCCAAGGCTGATGGCGACACGCTGGGGGGCATCTTTGAGGTGGTGGCTACTGGCATTGTCATTGGCCTGGGCAGTCACGTTAGCTGGGACCGCCGGCTTGACGGCGGAATTGCTGAGGCGATTATGAGCATCAATGCCGTGAAAGGCGTGGAGATCGGAGCAGGATTTGCGCTGGCCGAGCTTAAAGGCTCGCAAGTCCACGATATTATTGAACCTGTTTCTTCTGTCATTGCGAGCGAAGCGAAGCAATCTCTTCCTTGGCGACGCGCCGCCAATCGCGCTGGCGGTATCGAAGGTGGTATGAGCAACGGCGAGGACATAATAGTCAGGGCAGCGGTCAAGCCTATTGCTACACTGGTTAATCCTTTGTCCTCCGTAGACCTCCTCAGTGGAAAGGTAGCGAAGGCTCACTACGAGCGCAGCGATGTTTGTGTCGTCCCCGCCGCTGGGGTAATCGGCGAATCCATGTTAGCTATTGTCTTAGCTGATGCCTGCCTGGAGAAATTCGGTGGCGACAACTTAAAAGAGACCCTGGCGAATTATCATAATTATCTACGCAATATATCCTGATTGAAGAGCTACTATCGCGACGTAAATCAGGAAGGAAGAATTGACCTTCGCCTTAGTCCTCTCCCCTCAAGTGAGAGGAACCTTGTTGGAACCTGTAAGGGATGTTATGTTGAGAGCAATCGAAGCGGAGTCTCTAGGGACAATAATCTTGGAGGAAAGAATTTCCTCGACGCTCATCGCCAATAGTAGTGGGTGGTCCGTGGCCGGGATAGACAATGGTTTCGTCAGGCAACACCATGAGCTTGTCATAAATGCTCTTCATCAGGCGTTCGTGACTCATTCCGGGAAAGTCGGTCCTGCCAACGCCAAGATTGAATAAAGTATCGCCGCTAAAGACTACTCCATGCCCTGAAAGGCAGATCCCGCCAGAACTGTGTCCCGGGGTATGAAGTACCTCAAAGTGTAAGTCACCTATATCTATGCCGTCACCATCCTTGAGTATCCTGTCCGGCCGGGGAGGTGATTTGACAGGAGAGATGCCGAGTGAGGTGAGCATACGCATGGGCGCGGTAAACAGGAATCCTTTCTCAGCCTCGTGAATGGCAAACTGGGCATTAGTCTTTTCCTGAACTTCACGAAGGGCACCGACGTGGTCTATATGGGCGTGCGTTATGGCGATTAGGGATATGGACAACCCCATTTGCTGGACCGTCGTAAGAATGACCTTAGCCTCGGCACCGGGGTCAATGATCATCCCCTGTTTTGTCTTGGATGAAGCAACGATGTAGCAGTTGGCGGCAAACGGGCCGACTGTTAACATCTTCATAATCATTGCTCTTGTGTCTGGCGATTTCGTGGTTGAATCTGTGAAGTATAGCATGAGGTTACACTCTGGGAGAAATGCCAAATCACTACTGCGTTGGCGTAAGCCGGCGCCTATGAACCGTCCAGCTTAGGTGCTACCTAATGTTTCGAATGCGTGGGAGGAAGAAACAAAGGGGGCTTGACAAGAAACGCCAGACTATCGCAGACTGCTACAATCATCAGATCTTATGAAGAAGGGAATCATGAAAAGAAATGCGCTATATATTGTTACATTGGATTGGATATTCTTCGGTATAAGTGTAGCTATGATCCCAGCAGGGATATTTCGAATTGCTGTTGGTAACAGGGTTGGAGTGTGGTTGGTTGTTATAGGTGCATATGCGGCCTATTCAAGTCTTTATGTGGAGAAAGTAGGGAAACGCACAGGAATATTGTTTGTCGTGCTTGGAGCCCTTGGCCTTATTTGGTCTATCTCCTATGGCATTTGGCTGCTCAGGTTTGAATCTGCAGTGTGGGTTTTAATGGTGCTCTCGGGGTGGCTGACGATTGGCACGGTGTGTTTGCCAATGGGGATATATCTCATGAAAAGGGCAAAAAGAATGAGAAAAAGCAGCCGATAATAGGGATCAGCCCATCAGTGATAGTCGTCTCAGCGACGCAAATACATACAAGGGTCGGTTAAGTGCAGTTGTCGCAAGATGGCCGTGAGTTGGCGGCAAACAGACCGACCACTAACATCTTCATTATCATTGGCTTGTTCTCCACTAATTGTGCGGTCGAATTCGTGAAGTATAGCATGAGTCTGTACATTGGTGAAAACACGGAGTCCAACTTCTATTTTCACAGGGTCGGACGCATTGATTTATTCAGCGTTTTCAGGTATCATGATGACCCAGACTAACTTATCGGCGAAACTCAGAGATTTTATCACAAGGAATGGAAGGTAATTCATGGGACAAAAGGTAGATATTGGCTTAATCGACAAGACCGAAGACAAACTCTCTAACCTGGTACTGGAAACCAGGAATGGATTGGAAGATTGCTCCTACGTTGATTTGAGGGTTCGAGTCTCCGAAGGACAGGGTGCGAGTGCGCAGGATGGAATGATGAAATTCAGCATCAAGGATTATAAGCTTTCTTATGGCGCACGGGTCATTGCGGGTAAGGGACTGCTTGCTCCGGGTTATTTTGCCGAGACTCTGGGCACGGCGGATATCGATAGTGTGCCCGATGTTATTCGGAAAGGCTTGCACCAGGCCTACGAAAGAGCAGTTGCCAGCTCGAAGATGAAGAGCGACAGAAAGAATCGCTGGGAGACTCTGGGGCAATCGCTGCGGAGCAGTGAACTGGCACCGGTAAAAACTTGCCGGGACAGGATACCAGCCATCTACAGAATTAGCCCGATTGATATTTCTTTAGGGGAGGTTAGCAGACTGGCGCAAGAAATTTCCAAGGCGGTAGCATCTCATGACTCCAGAGTCAAGATGAACCAGATCATCGTCGAGACTTCGCTGGTCAGGGAATTATTCGTAAGTTCAGAGGGAGCAAACATAGACCGGACCTATGCCTTGACACAGGGGCTTTCCTGGGTGGCTGCCGTGGGGAATAGTGGCAACCAACAGGCCCACTATGATTGCGTCGGGCATCAGCGGGGCTGGGAAATTCTAACTGATGGGATTGACGAGGAATTGATTAAACTGAAGCCATTTAGAGAGTTTGCGCTGGACCTGGCTGCCGATAGTGTTTCGCTCTCAGAGGCGAGGCCCTGTCCATCTTCAGGCAAAGACGTGATGGTGGTGACTGATCCTCACTACAATACGCTTCTGGTTCACGAAATTATCGGTCACCCCACAGAACTTGACAGAGCTCTGAAATTCGAAACAGCCTATGCTGGGAGAAGCTGGCTTCTGAGAAATCTTGACCAGAATATGCTCGGCAAACAGATTGCCTCTCCGCTCGTGTCTGCCTATTCCGACCCGTTGCTTCCAGGTTATGGCCACTACGAATATGACGATGAAGGAACACCGGCGAAAAAAGTAATACACATAGATAAAGGGATATTTCGCGGGTTTATGAACTCACGGCAGACAGCCGCGATTTTGAAGGCAAGCCCGAATGGTCATTTCAAGGCAATTGACGCATCGTACGTCCCCCTGATTAGAATGTCCACCACGGTATTCGGAAATGGAGCACGTGATCCGCATGAAATAATCAGGGAAATTGACCACGGATACTATTTATCGGGACATCGCATCCCTTCAATTTCCGAGAGCAGAGAGAACTTCCGAATTACAGCCAGAAAAGTATTCGAGATCAAGAACGGCGAGCTTGGGGAAATGTTCAGGGATGGCGGCATAATGGCTAACACCAGGGACTTCTTGATGTCCGTTGATGCGGTGGGGAATGATTTCAGGATATACCCTATTTTCAATTGTGGGAAAGGACAGCCGATGCAGGCCAAGAAACTCGGCAATGGCGGTCCCACCATGAGAGCTCGTGCCAGACTTGTGGGAGGAAAAGGGTGAAAAAGACAAGAGAACTTGAACAATCGGTGTTGAGGGCAATCGCCTTCTTGAAGACTCAGCCTGAGATTGCATCAGCCCAGGTCTTTGCCGCCGCAAACAACCGTCTGTGGACAAGGCTCAACTATACTTCGCATATCCCGTGCAACGGTGTTGAAGAACCAAAATCAGCAGGTGATTACGGGATCGGCATTCAAATAGTCATGGACAGTCCCGATGGTAAGAAGGTGGGCTTCGGTTCTGAAGAAAGAGACCTGTCCTTAGCCGGAGTGAAGCTTGCCCTGGAGAAGGCAAAGCAAGGGGCGATTATTGATCCTGAGTTTCAGTGCCTGCCGCAGTCAACCGGTGAGAAGAGGAGTCTTTTCAATTACCATGACCCGGCAGCCATGAGCATCACGGATGAGGGCCTGGTTAAGGCAGGCTGGGTGATTCTGGATGGAGCCATAGGCTGTTTTCTAGGGTCTGAGACACTGAAGCACATGGCCAAGAACGGGACACTTGCTGATCTCGGCCTCATAGTGGGCGGGGATCTGACCGTACTTCAGGAAAAGATGGCCGTTGCCTCCTATGAGATGCCAGAAGTGCAGAGCGATGAGTCCGCGATTATTACGGCCTATGTGACTGCCATGGTGGAGAAAGGCGATGCCAAGGGGAGCGGCTACTCTGTCCATCTCAAGCTCGCTGATTTGAGTGGCAAGGCAGGAAGCGAGGCAGCACAAAACGCCATCAATTCACTAAATGGAATTCGCGTGCCATCTGGGGATTACCCCGTGATTTTTGGTCCTCAACCGATTGGTGAGCTTCTGAACAACCTGATCATCCCCTCCTGTACAACCTCTGCGTTTTACTCTTTGGAGTCGTCTTTTCTTGGGAAACTCGGGAGACAGGTCGCCTCGGATTTGGTAACAATAATTGACAGAGGCAGTGCTCGCGGACTAATCGGTTCAAAGGGTATCACGTGTGAGGGGCTACCTACCGGGGAGACTGTTTTGATAAAAGCAGGGGTGCTCAGCGGGCTCCTGAGTGAATGGTACGAATACCGAAGGATTCTAAATGACCCAAAGGCGAATGAGAAACTCGGGGTTGCGCCTGCCGATTTCCGACATGGACTGACGCCGAGAAACGGATTCCGATATGGCCGGGGAGGTGGCAGAAATTTCGGCATGCTACCCAGCGCATCGGCAACCAACATCGTATTTGAGTCCCCTTCGCCCGTTGATCTCGAGACTCTGATAAGGAAGGTGAAGAGAGGTATAGTTGTAGGCAGGCTCTGGTACACGTATCCTGTCAATGGCCTGAGGGCCGGGGATTTCACCGGCACGCTCACTGCTGATTCCTATTTCATCGAAGATGGCCAGATTAAGGCGCCCATAAAGGTCAATACACTGAGGATCAACGATAATATCGGGAATATCCTGATGGGCATTCAAGGGATGACCAGCGATGTCAGACCGACTCTGCTGTGGGGTGCCGATGAAATAGTGTACGCTCCAATAGGACTGATGGTGGATAAGGTCCATTTTGAAGAGATAGCGGAATTCATGGAAGGGGCGTACTGAGAGATGCTATTTCCTTGACCTGAGTACCTTCGTTGTCACAGTAGCGAGTTCAATCAGACTTTCGCGCGAAGAAGGTTTCTGGATGACAAGCCGATTCTTCCTCCAGCAGGGCAGTCCTTCTCAGTCCTGAGGTTATCGAAGTCCTTATTACCGGAGATTACTTACCGGAGCGAAAGTAGTGAGTGATGCCCATGAATCCCGTAGTCAGGCCACCGATTGAACAAACCACAGCCACAAAGTTCAAGAACAAGGTAGATTGAACCAGCCCGATGACCATCAGGAAAGGCAAGACAACACCGACGACTAACAGGCCGAAACCAATCGCTATTGGTCTTGTTGGACTCTCCACTTCACCTTCCTATTTGTAAAGCCAGCACTCCACGAAATGCCCGGGAGCAGGCTCGAATTCCGGTGGGTCCTCCACATCGCACACCCCTCGAATGATACGAGGGCACCGCGGATGGAAGTGGCAGCCAGTGGGAGGGGTGATGAGACTGGGGGGTTCGCCTGGTGGGATATCCCTGAATCGCGTGACGTTCTCGGGATCGGGATCGGGGATGGCATTGAGCAGCGCTTGTGTGTAAGGGTGGAGCGGATTTTGCACTACTTGCCCAACATCTGTCTTTTCTACGAGCTTGGCGGCATACATGACGAATACGCGCTCGGAGAAGTAGCGCACCGAGGAAAGGTCATGAGTGATGTAGATCACGCTCAGGTTATGCGCCTTCTGAATCCTTCGTATTAGTTCCAGGACTTCTACCCGTACTGAGGCGTCGAGCATGGATACGGGCTCGTCGGCGACGATTAGTTTGGGGCGGAGAATCATAGCTCTGGCAATTACCACTCGCTGCTGCTGTCCGCCCGATAACATATGAGGATACTTGTTGAGGAAATCCTCAACCGGGATAAGCCTCACCTCGTCCATCACTGCGCGGATCCGTTGCTCATGCTCACTCTCATCGACTTTGTTGATGGCCAGTGGCTCTTTCAAAATCCGGCTAACGGTCATGAATGGTGCGAGAGCCCCGTAAGGATCCTGTTGCACGAAGCCGACGTGAGACCGCAGCCAGACAAGGTCTTGTGCCTTCTGGCCGTCCATCCTCCTGCCGTCGAAGGTAATCTCTCCGCTAGTGGGCTGTGCCAGCCCGAGAATGGTGCGCAGCAGGGTGGTCTTGCCCGATCCGCTCTCACCCACGATAGTAACAGCTTCGCCAAGCGCGATCTGGAAAGTTACGCCATCCACTGCGCGGACGAATCCTGCGTGGATAAAGCCCCAGCGCTTCAGCTCAAACCAGGTGCGCAGGTCTTTCACAGCAAGCAGCGTGTTGTCTTCCATTTCATTAACCTTGCTGATATAGCCAGCATTTGACCGCCGCGTCTCTGTACGCAAACAGAGCTGGCTCTTCCTGGCAGCGTTCGAATCGCTTGGGGCAACGAGCGGCAAACCGGCAGCCCTCGGGCGGATTAAGTAGGCTGGGTGGGTGCCCGGCAATGAAATCCGGTTTCTTGTGGATGCGCAGCGTGGGCACGCTGGCCATCAATTTCTGGGCGTAAGGATGGAAAGGCTCACGGTAGAACTGCTCGGCCTTGTTGTACTCCACCAACTGCCCGGCATACATGCAGAGAACCTCGTCCGCCAGTTCACTGGAGGTAGCGATGTCATGAGTGATGAGGATGAAGTTCAAACCCAATTCTTGCTTGATCTTCTTGAGGGCATTCATGATGTTAGCCTGGGTCAGGACGTCCAGCGCTGAGGTTGGTTCGTCAAGGATGACGAGGGTGGGGTTGGCTACTAGCGCCATGGCGATGATGGCTCGCTGGCGCATGCCGCCAGATAGTTCGAAGGCGTAACGGTCGAGAAAGGCCGCCGGGACGCCTACGATGCGGAAGACCTCCCTTGCGCGCTCCAGTGCCTTTCGTTTGTCCAGGCGGTGATCCAACAACAGTGGCTCAGCTACCTGGTCTCCTACCTTGAGGACAGGGTTAAGGGAGTTCATGGCTGCCTGCGAGACCATTGATATTTTCACCCACCGCACATTGCGGCGGAAGCGCTCTTCGCTAAGCTTCATGAGGTCTGTGCCGTCCAGGAACACTCGGCCCGTGTATGTCTCTACGTTGCGGGGAAGAAGTCTGAGAAGTGCCCTGGCCAGCGAGGTTTTGCCGCAGCCAGATTCACCGATGATAGCCAGAGACCGGCCGCGGTTAAGTTCGAAGCTGACATCTTCTACCGCCCGCACCACACCGTTCGAGGCATGAAAGTAGAGGCAGACATTCTCGACCTTCAGAAGCGGACCGTCTCTTGTTGCTGAATCGGCGATATTGCCGGTGACGGGCTTTGTCTGTGAATTCATGTCTCCTGTCACACCGTCCTCAGTCTGGGATTGAAGATGCGGTCCAGGGAGTAGCCAATCAGCGAGAAACCTATCCCCAGCAACATAAGTAATAATGCCGGCTCAAGAAACCAGTAGTAGTATCCTTTTAGCAGCGCACCGTCCGCGACGGCGCCGTCCAGGACCTTGCCCCACGTGGGCAAGAGGGGGTCCCCGAGCCCAAGCACTGCCAGCGTCGCTTCGAGGAAGACAAAGCTGGGAACTACGAGAACAAACTGGGGCAAAAGCGTGGGCGCTATCCTGGGCATAAGGTAACGGAAGATGATGCGGGAATTCCCTGCTCCATAAGCCTGCGCCGCTTCAATGTAGGGTGACTCCTTGGCTTGCAGAAACATAGCCCTGTTGGTCAGCATGGACGCACCAAATATGTTCAAAGCAATTACCAACCCCAGCATAGTCCAGATGCTGCGGTCATAGAGATAGCCAACCATGATGAGAACCGGCAGCAAGGGGATGATGAGGTTCACCTGGGTGAGCCACTGGAATGCCGTATCCACCTTGCCCCCCAACCATGTGCCGGTGGCCGACAAAACGAAGGTGGCAAGTGCCGTGCCGACGGCGGCAGCCACTCCGAAAATAAGCGCAATTGGTGCTCCCCAGAGAAGTGCCACCATGAGGTCCCGCCTGCGGTTGTCCGTGCCCGCCACCCCGTGAATTCGCCCATAAACCACCAGCTTCGCGTTCAGTTCACACCCCTGGGGAACCTCGGCGGTCAATAGAAGCTCGTAATCTCCCTTAAGCGACTTTTCTTGATTCGCCGAGTCAACGAATAAGCCGACCTGCGGGCTCATTGCCGATAACCGCGCGCGCAGGTCCTGATCTTGAGATATGTAGTATACATCCGATCGCTTAATCAAACGGTTCTCTTGAAGAACAATCGTCCGTCCGTCGGGTGTTCGCCAGGACAATGTTGCTGCTGGCGGACCTCCTTCATAGGTCGCCTGGATAAATAGCTTTAGCTCGTCGGGGAAACCGTCATATGGATATTGGAACGGGAGCATAATCTGCAACAGCTTTGCCCCGTCCCCGATCTGTTCCTCCGTCTTTGTCCCGCTGTCCGTGCTACTCACTATTATGGTGCGCGGGAGTCTATCCCTGGTGAACAGGTCGAACCAGACTGGAGCGGCGTTCTGCGGATTATCGTCCCAAACACCCACGCCGCCGCGCCACAGCCTTATTGCCTCGTTGTAGGGCATGGCAATCAGGGTATAGATTGAGACGCATACAAAAATACCGATGACAGCAATGCCTGCGGCAAGCGCCGGGTAGCGCCTGAGATCCGCCAGCTTTGTAAAACGCTTTCGCACCGTCTTCTACGCCCTCCTTTCAGCAGGACCTACACGCACACGGGGGTCAACAAGGGCATAAACGAAATCGAGCGCGAACACCGTGACAGCCAACAGGTATCCGTATATCACGGTGATCCCGATGATAACCGGCGTATCAGTTAGTTGGATGGCCAGGTAGAACGCCCGACCCAGTCCCGGCCACTGAAACACCGTCTCCAGGACGATCTGCCCCATCCACATAGTAATGAGCACGAGCAGGAAGTTGGTGAGGATGGGAGGCAGGGTGGGCCGCAGCACATAACGCATTTCAATGCTCCGCGATGAAAGCCCCTTGGCCCGTGCTAGTTCTACGTAGTCGTCACTGGAGTAGATGAGAAAGAAAGTGCGCCACGAGTAAATGTTGGCAAAGAGGCTGCTTAACACCACGGCGGTTGCCGGCAGAACCATGTGCTTGAGCACGCTGCCGGCATAGGCCAGGGTTGTCTCAGGTACGGGTGCATCCACCAGTCCTCCCCAGGGCAGGACGCGGAAGATGCTGGCGAAGATGAGGATCAGAAAAAGTCCGTAGAACCAGCCCGGCGCCGCTGAACTGGGCGCCAGCGCGATAGTTGCTTTGTCCAGGAAGCTTCCATACCGGCGGGACAGGAACAGTGCTGCGAGCAACGGCACAAAGAACAAGAATAAGTTAGCCGTCCCGAACAAAAGGAGTGTCGTCGGCAGCCTCTCTAATATTATTAGTCGCACCTGCTGCGACCCGGCATCACTTGTCATCTGCTCCGCAAAACCCAGCTCCAGCGTCAGGGCTCTCCACAAATACTGAAAGCTCCGCTTGGGGAAGAACGGCTGGTCCATTCCCAGCCGCTTTTCCTCGTCTTGCACCAAGCCGTCCACGAGGGCTTGCAGCTCCTCAGGGGGCAGCTGGCGATAGGCTGGGTTCATATATACTTGCATGGCGACTTGCTCCCTGATCTCCGCCTTGCGTATCCTGTCGAGCTCGCCCCCCATGTTAGCCACCATCACGGTGAGGTACACAGCTATGATGACTGCGCAGATGAGGAACACCAGCCTCACCAGCGTAAACTTGCCGAGCCTGGAAATAGTCTGCCGCATGAGTCGGATTTACCTCCCCTGTAATTTACAGTACGCCGATCCTGACCGGTCTTTCAAAGTCGCCTATCCGACGAGACCTTGTCCTGTTTCCGCGACGACGCCACGAACTCCCTACTGAATCGGACGGTCAAACTCCAAAGACTCCACGCAGGCCAGGATTCAGCCTCTGCAAAATATGAGCTATACTATATCACTTATTGCGCACTGTCAAGTCTTTGTACTCGTTCATACGATTACTGACATTTTTTGTCATTGCGAGGAGCGAGATTCCTCGCTTATGCTTCGGAACAGGCTGCGCAATCTATGAAGGGGAAATCTCAAATCCCAAGCAACAAATCCCAAATAATATCAAAGGTCGAAATACCAATGACCAGAACAGTTTAGAGTTTAGACTTTACAATCTGGAATCTTGGTATTTGGACTTGTTTGGAGCTTGGATTTTGGGATTTGAAATTTAGCGAACGAGATTGCCACGCCGCGACGAATCGCGGCTCGCAATGATAAGGAATGTTGCTGCGCAGTGTTGCATGCGCCGTGAAGCGCGACTCATGTATTCGAACCGGAGCGGTAGGCTAACACAATACAACGGGGGGACCGCTCCTCTTTACTCGGGCGCGGTCCCCCTCGGCCCATCTAACTAACGAATCGTCCCGCCTTATGGCGCGTCGTAGTAGTATTTGCCATCAACATAACTTGTGCCATTGATGGCCATCATCGCTGCGTAGATGGTGGAATTAGCTAGGGCAAAATTATAGGCATATGCAGCCTCGGTTGCCGCTAACAATGCCGGGTAGTTGGTGATATAATCTGTGGTCTGCGTGCCGATACACGTGTATCTCTCGTAGGCCATGCCGCCATAGATTTCACCGGCGATGTAGCTGCGCTCAATCGCCCAGTTCATCGCTTCCCTGACAGCCGGAATGGAAAACGGGTTCAGTTTCCCGGTCGCCGGGAAGAAGGGTCCTACCGGGTTGAACGTAATCTCGTCGAACAGACCAGCAGACAGATAGTAGTGAAGGTTCGCGTTAGCCGCGACGTCGTCGAACAGGTCAGGGTCAGTCATTCCAGCCGCATAGATATCGAGAGTGTTACTCGCCAACTGGCTAACCGCTGCTGCCTCGTCCGTTATAACCTTTATCGTCACCACATCAACCCAGGGACCGTTGTGCACAGGCGGGCTGACAGGCACCTGCTGTCCGGCCGTCTTCCCATCCGAGTCCACCACGAAGAAAAATTTGTCGCCATCGTTCGGGTAGGCGGTGAACGCACGCAACTCCATTACCTTGGCCGTGGTGTCCTTGGAGTACAGGTAGTATGGCCCGCTGGCTACCCAGAAGTTCGTTCGGGCGGTATACCAGGCGTCCAGGTTTGCGTACCGTGCGTCTATTTCCGCGCTGTTGATGTAGGCGCCCGTAAGGTTTGCATATGGTAGGAACCTGTAGTCAGGATCTGCTACGTTCTGGACATCAGTCAGATGGCCATCGAGTATAGCCAAGCTCGGGCCTGAGATGAAGCTCAGCCACTCGATGGGCTCGACCGCCTTGTCCTGCGAGAACGCCAGCTGGAGGTCTCTCTCAGCCAGTATGCCCAGAGCCAGGCTGTGCCAGGTCCAGGGACCTAGGTTCGGCCCACCGGTCATGCTGCCCGTGGGGAACCATGTATTCCCACGTGCGATAAGCTCGGCGTTCAGAGCATAGAAGTCGTCGTAGGTTGTGACAATAAGGTCGTAGCCGGGCCCAGGAGCGAAATTAAACTCCACGCCCTTGAAGTGGGACTTGAAGGCATTGAACTGTGTCAGATAAGACACGTCGTAGATGGGGCTGCCCACCTTGGCTCGGTCGAACTGCATTGCTGCAAAGACCAGGAAGTCGGCCTCATCCAGGGTACTGCCGTCATGAAGCGGTCGCCCGAAGGTGCCTGTTGGATAGTAAACGACAGCCTTGGTCTTAGCTGTAACACCCGGGCCAGCGGTTGCCCATGTCCCATTTCCGGTATTCCAGTCGGCCCAGGCAGTGGGCGGCACCGCGATTGCACCTGGAGAAGTACTAACAGTAAGCCAGGGCAAGCTGGTGTTGGCCTGACCTATGGGCAAGCCCGCCTGGTAGACCACATCGGCCTTCGAGGCGACGTTAGGCCAGGCCAGGCCATCGCGCGTGTCATATTCCATGCCCTGCTCGCAAGTACCGCGAATGGGGAACTGGTCGAAGGCCCAGTTTGACCCAGCGACCGGGTTCCACGGCTGAACAAGCAAATCTTCCAGAGCTATCCTGACCGTGAGGGTACCGTTTGTCCCGGAGTCCCACGCTGGTAGAATTGGTGTTAGATTCCCATACTTGAAGTGGAGTGTGGACCCCCACAACATCGATCCTTCAATACCGCCATAGGCATCAGCCGCCGCAGCTACACTCCTCCGAAGCGGTGTGTACGAGGCTCGGTCATCCACAAAGATCCGCACCGAGTCTTCCATGGACAGCGGCAACGCAGTCTGGAACAAGACCTGCCGCTGCGACATATTGGTGAAGTCGTTGTTCCACAAGAGAGTTGCAACATCAAGAAAGGGTTGCGTCGGTGTATACGCGTCCCACAGTGGCCCCATGCCGGCTAACGGGGTAAAGAAGAAACCGAAGTTCGAGCCTTCGTCCAGCGGGACAGCCGTGTTGATCCAGGCGCCGGTGTAGGCGTTCCACAACCCCAGGTTGGGGTCGCCCTGCCAGATGGGAGCTAACTGACTCCCAACTCCGTACTGGGGCGTGACCGTAAAGCCCAGGTCGTCAAGCTGGTTCATCACGTAGTTGCCTATCTCCAATCGCAGATCGTTGTTCCTGATGAGGAACTTGACCGTGACAAGATCGCCTGCGGCGCCGCCGCCACCACCACACCCCGTAAGCACCAAGGCTATGATGCCTATTAGTGCTACGATACTCATTATGAGTTTTTTCGCCATAGTTTTCTCCTCCTTTGCTGAATTTGTGAAGATTTGGTAGTCCATAATCTCACTCGATAGGCATCACCTCCCCTTTTTTTATTTGTTTATATTTAAGAATACCCTACTTATGTTAAGATCCTGTTAAGTGGGGCTATAAACAAGCAATTCTTTCCAGTTCTTTTTGACGGTCTGCCCGGGCCTCTGCGAGAGCCGGTGAACCTTGGGGATAGACGCCCGGCGCCTCTCTGATACTAACTGACGAAGCCAGCCTCACGAACATAAACCTCACTCTTCTTCGACCTGAGACAGCGGTTGTTCCCAGGTGCAACTACTGTGAACTTATATGCTAGCTTATCTCCGGGAAGTTGTCAATAGGACACTCATCGCGTGGTACAGGTGACCCCCCGGCCAAAAGGCAATTCTTGCTCCAATCGGGATTTTTCAATATACTGACAAGCATCGTTGATGAAAGTGGGCAGGCGAATAATCAATCTCGTTATCACCGGTTTCTCAGGCACCGGCAAATCTCTGGTGTCTAAAGAAGTAGCCCGGAGATTGGATTGGGGTCTCCTGGATACGGATGACGAGATAGTTGAACAAGTCGGCAAGCCTATCGCTGAAGTTTTTCGTGAGGATGGGGAGGGCAGGTTCCGGGAACTGGAACGCGAGACGATTAGGAAAGCTTGCCGGCGGAGGCAAACAGTCATAGCTATCGGGGGCGGTGCCATAGTTGACCCGGAAAACTATGAATTGCTCACCAGAAATGGGTTAATCGTTTGCCTGGAGGCTAAACCTGAGACTATCTGCGAGCGCCTATTCCGTGAAGTTGGTTGCAGTCCTGAGACCGAGGTGCGTCCACTTTTAGCTACCGATAACCCTTTGGAACGCATCAGGCAACTTAAAGCCTCGCGGCAGCCTTACTATGCTAAAGCGGATTGGACAATCCATACTGACGGTTTAAGCATCAGTGAAGTAGCAGAAGAGGTGATAAGGGCCTGGAGATTGCTTAGCTCGGCTAGCGATGATACCCCAATTGTCATTGCGAGGCATGGAATGCCGAAGCAATCTCAAGAATACTCAGCACCGGGATTGCCACGCTCCGCTCGCAATGACACTAGAAAGACCGCTCGGCGTGACAGCGACAAAGACACTGCCTGCTTGGTGGAAACTGCTACTCAAAGCTATCCCATCTACGTTGGCTATGGGCTACTAGACAAACTGGGTGAAAAGATGAAGCAAGCTGCTTTGTCGGGCACTGCCACCGTGATTAGCGATGGGAATGTCTTCTCACTTTACGGCAGCAAGGTTGAGCAAGTTCTCAAGGATGCCGGTTTTGGTGCTAATTCTTTTGTAGTGCCGCCGGGCGAAGAGACAAAAAGTGTGGACTCTGCTGTGAAAATCTATGATTTCCTTGTCAAGCATCGAACGGAGCGAGATGACGTCATTGTTGCCCTGGGCGGGGGCATGGTTGGTGACTTAGCAGGTTTTGCGGCTGCCACTTTCTTGCGGGGTATGCCCTGGGTGCAGGTGCCGACCAGTTTGGTAGGGATGGTCGATGCTGGCATCGGGGGTAAGGTTGGGGTTAACCATCCAGAAGGGAAGAACCTTATTGGTGCCTTCCATCAGCCTAACCTGGTTTTGTCTGACTGTGAGACTCTCACCACTTTGCCTGAGCGTGAACTGACCTCAGGCTGGGCTGAAGTTATCAAGTATGGTTTGATTTTGGATAAGGAATTCTTCGAGTTCCTGGAAAACAATGTTAGCAAGCTCACAAAGCTAGAACCGCACTTGCTTACCCGAGCTATTGCCCGTAGCGCTGCTATCAAAGCTCGAGTCGTCAGCCAGGATGAAAAAGAAAGAATAGGGAAACGTACCATCTTGAATTACGGACATACCATCGGTCACGGTCTGGAGACGGCTACTCAGTACAGGCGATTTCTTCATGGTGAAGCGGTAGCCATTGGCATGATGGGCGCCGCTAGGCTCAGTCAGCGGTTAGGTCTTTTGCCTTCGGAGGCAGTGGAGCGCCAGCAAGCGCTATTACAGAGACTGGGTCTGCCCATATCACTGCGGGCAGAAACTGTGGATCGGAGGCGTGGCAAGAAGGGCAGCGGGCGCGAGTTAGGCCTCGTCGCGATAACCAGGGCTATGGAACTGGACAAGAAAGTGAAGGGAAAGGCAATTCACTGGGTGCTGCTGGAGGATATTGGCAAAGCAGTGATCCGCAGTGACGTGCCTCGGGGGGACGTATTGGCCGTTCTTCGGGAACTAACGAAACGGTAACGTCTTAGTCGGATGCTTCGACAAATAGCACAATTTGAAATTGGTGCTGATTCAGAACCTTGGGCAAGAAGAAATGATATAATCAACAGGAAGGATATCAAAGAGGAGAGTATGGGCAGCGCAAGATTTGTGTATTGGCAAGATGATGATGTGTGGCTGGGCTACTTGGAGGAATATCCGGACTATATGACACAAGGGAAGTCATTGGAGGAATTGAAGGAGAACCTCAAAGATATCCAGGACGATCTAACCAGTGGTGCTATTCCATATGTTCGTAAGGTTGCCGAACTGGAAATAGCGTGAAAAGGAAGGAACTGGTAAGGCAACCGAAAGAGATGGGTTGCACTCTTATCAGGCATGGAAGAAGACACGACTGGTATCAGAATGCCAGAACGAAAATTGGTCAGCCTGTTCCCAGACATAATGAGATCAATGATAATCTTGCCAAACATATCATAAAAGTGTTGAAGCAGAACGACTAACCGCCATCGCTTATTTGAGGTGTCCCGATTACAATTGGTTTATACGATATAGATATGCCGGTTACCTCTCGCAAAGTCCCGGGGGACTCAACAGAGTGCACGTGACCGAAATTTGGTGCCATTAGCGGGTGCCGGAGTCTCAATTCCCTGAATTGAAAGCCCTCCTTTTATAGGCTATAATGGCAACTTCAGAACAGGAGACTATCTTTGCTCAAAAGCCATAACTGCGGAGAACTGAGCGGGAAACATGCCGGACAGAAGGTAACTTTAGCTGGCTGGGTGCACCGGCGTCGTGACCACGGTGGGAAGGTATTCATCGACCTGCGTGATCGGGAAGGCATAGTTCAAGTCGTGTTCAATCCCCAGGTATTGGAAGAAGCATATGAGGTAGCTGGTTCGCTCCGCAGTGAGTACGTAATTCAAGTCACCGGGGAAGTTGCCACCCGCCCGAAAGGGACAGAGAATCCCAAATTGGCTACGGGAGATATTGAAGTTGTGGCCAAGGAGATCCTCATCCTTAATCCGTCGAAGACACCGCCATTCTACATAACTGAAGATGAGGAAGTCGAAGAATCACTTTGCCTTAAGAATCGCTACCTGTACCTGAGAAGACCCAGACTGAAGGATAATCTTATTCTACGCTACAGGGTGACAAAGTTTATTCGCGATCTGCTCGACGCCAAAGGATTTGTGGAAATTGAGACACCTATTTTGATCAAGAGCACGCCGGAGGGAGCCCGCGATTACCTTGTGCCCAGCCGCATCAATCCTGGCAAGTTCTATGCTCTGCCTCAGTCCCCACAGCAACTGAAGCAACTGCTCATGGTAGCTGGGTTTGACAAGTACTTTCAGATAGCTCGTTGCTTCAGGGACGAAGACCTGCGAGCAGATCGGCAGCCTGAGTTCACCCAGCTTGACCTGGAGATGAGCTTCGTTCAGATGCAGGACATTCTGGAACTCATGGAAGAACTTTTTACGTCGCTCGTGAAGGCTGTCAAACCTGATATGCGATTGGTGCAGCCCTTCCCGCGCCTTTCGTATAGAGAAGCGATGGAGAAGTATGGCACAGATAAACCGGACATCAGGTTTGGCTTAGAGATCAGGGATATATCGGATATCGCCGCTAACACCGACTTCCAGATCTTCCGCTCAGCCCTCGACAACAGTGGCAAGGTGAAAGGGATATGCGTGCCCGGGTGTGGTCACTATACACGGCATCAACTTGAGGAATTGACAGATCTAGCAAAAAGTTGTGGTGCCCGGGGTTTGATGACCATGGCATTTACGGGGGAGGCAATAACTCTGGATACGGTAAAATCGGCTGCTGCTAAATACCTGGGTCTTCACCAACTGGAAGAGATAGCCGATAGATTTCAGGCAAAGCCCGGTGACCTTTTGCTTATCGTGGCGGACAAGCCGACGGTAATCAACAAGACACTGGATGAGCTACGCCGCCGGATGGCACAGCGACTCAATCTAACTGATGCTAACCTCCTGGCTTTTGCCTTCGTAGTCGATTTCCCTTTTCTGGAATGGAATGAAGCTGAGAACCGTTGGGAACCCATGCACCATCCGTTTACGGCTCCTCGATGGGAAGATGTCGCACTCCTTGACAGCGAACCAGCCAGGGTTCATGGCCAACATTATGATGTTGTGTGCAACGGGTGCGAGCTTGGCAGCGGCAGCATTAGAATTCATAATCGTCAGTTTCAGGAAAGAGTGTTTAGCCTCCTGGGTTACAGTAAGGAAGAAACGGAAAGCCGATTTGGAGGTTTCTTAGAGGCACTGGAGTATGGAGCACCGCCGCATGGCGGTATTGCCATAGGTCTGGACCGTTTAGTGATGTTACTGGCTGGGGAGCGGAGTATAAGGGAGGTTATTGCTTTCCCCAAAAATCAGAATGCGGTCGATGTGATGTTAGATAGCCCTTCTTATGTTGACAAGCATCAGCTTGATGAGCTCAACCTTAAGCTAAAGCGGGAGGTTATTCGCTCACAGTGACGACGAATCGGCGATGAAAGTAAGCACGGAAAATTTGGAAAGTTGCCGGATAGCTCTCAATATAGAGGCTGAAGCCAATGAGCTAGATAAGGCAGTGGACGAAGCTTATCGTCATTTGGTCAAGGAGGTGTCTATACCTGGTTTTCGCAAAGGCAAAGCATCGAGAGCTATTCTAGAACGGCATATAGGGAAGAAGAGCTTGTTGGAAGAGGCATTGGAGCATCTTATACCGGAACTCTACAAGCAGGCGATAAAATCTCAAGAACTTGAACCCATCGCTGAACCAGAACTGGAGATTACTCAAACTGAGCCTCTGACCTTCAAAGCCACAGTGTCTCTGAAACCGGAAGTGAAGCTTGGCGATTACCATGGCATAAAGCTTGATGCCAGCCCGGAGATAGAAGTCACCGACAAAGAAATTGCCGCTGCGATGGAAGAGGTGCGGCAGAGGCAAGGAGCGTGGGTTCCTGCAGACCGTCCAGCTGAGCTAGATGATTTAGTTACCATAAATGTCCAGGCCAGTGTGGACGGGAAACCCTGGTTGGATCACAAAGACATATTATACGAGATGGATAAGGACTCACGTTCACCTGTGCCGGGATTCGCCTCTTGTTTGCAGGGCTCTGAGAAGAATAGGGAGAAGAGCTTCAACTTGATCATTCCCGATGACTATCCCATTAAGGAAATGCGTGGCAAGGAAGGCACGTTCAAAGTCACTGTTACCGAAGTAAAAGAGAAACAGTTGCCGGAGCTTAACGATGAATTGGCTACGGGTGGGGGCTACGACAATCTGGAAGAC
>JALHUO010000173.1 GCA_022866545.1 Dehalococcoidia bacterium
AGTCGGGCTCTGGAGGATGCTGGTACCACCATCACCAAAGCTCCAGCTCCAGGTGGTGGGGCTGCCTGTCGATGTATCTGTAAATTGCACACTTAAGGGAGCACAGCCACTGGTTACATTGCTGCTGAAAGCCGCCGTCGGTGCTGCTCCCGTGACCGTTATGTAGTTGGTGACAGTCTTGGTATCATTGCCGCAGCCATTGCCGGCCGTTAAGCTGACATTATAGCTGCCGGTGCTATTATACTGGTGAGTCGGGCTCTGGAGGATGCTGGTACCACCATCACCAAAGCTCCAGCTCCAGGTGGTGGGGCTGCCTGTCGATGTATCTGTAAATTGCACACTTAAGGGAGCACAGCCACTGGTTACATTGCTGCTGAAGTTGGCGGTGGGGGCCGTGTTGACTACCACTGTCGTGGTGTTGGTGGCAGTGGAGTTACCGCTGTCGGTTACCGTCAAAGTGTAATTGCCAGCCATAGCTAAGGTGGCATTGGTGCGAGTGGCATTTTGAGCACTGCTTGTCCAGCCACCAGGGCCAGTCCAGTTGTAGCTGGTCATGCCGTCAGGGCCACCATATAACTGTATGGTGGCCCCCTCACAGAGTGGTGAATTGCTTGAGGCAGTAGCCACCAGGGTGTAATAGACAGTCATCCGGATGTGGTCCACATACGCAGTCATATCGCGGCTGCTAGTGCCTTTTACTGCGGAGATAACGGCACCAAAACCGGAACCGTTGATATCGGCAGGGGTCCAGTTTAGCCCCCAAAGGTCAGTTGAGTTGCCGTACGATGCATACGTATTTGTATCGGAGGTTGGCCATACTGCGCCCGCGCTTCTGTCCGTTCCATCTATTGTTCCGCCTTTTACCAAACGAATACTGCTGTCAAATATCTCATTACCGAGGCCCGATGCGCCTCCATACCTATCCACTTCCACCAGAATACCTTGGATCGTCGCGCCACTGGGAATAGCGAAACCAAAATTAGTTACTTTTAGATAGTGAGTAATTTGGTCCTTTGACACTAGACTTGCAGTAGCGTACTGGTTATTTTGAGTCAGTGAGTTATTGACACTTGCCCATGCTACTGTCCCGATTGAACTGTCATCGGCAGCAGTTGTACCGTTATTTGTTACGCTTGCCGCCTGTGCTGGGGTAGCCATTGGCCCGGCTATAACCAGCACCAGGCTCACCAACACTATTGCAGCTACCAAGCCAGTGATTTCTCTTCTCATTGGTCTTTACCTTTGTTAATCCTGCCTATTGCCCCAACTCTCTCTTGCCCTGGAGTACCCCGGCCTACGCATCGCCCAATATTTCCCCCACAAGCCAGCATCCCCTTCAAAAAAGCAAAAGCCGACTTCATTCAGGTCGGCTACATCATTAGCTTGTTAGCAGCAAGGGACCCCACTTTAGAAACGCCTCACCTTCTATCGCTCAATTCGCAATTAGCACAGAGACTGAGGTTCGGGACAAATATCTACTGGTGGCTTCTGCGAAGATTTGGTAACATCCGACACAAGAATAACAAACCCCTAAAGGGGCGTCAATCGTCTAAACCATCCTTCTAACAGAAGAGACCCAGCACTTAGGATTGCCGTTTAGGATTATGGGACAGAAGTAGCGGTTTCCTAGCTGACATGGCCAGATTGAGAGACTCTGGGTCGTGACTGCAACCCACCGTGGTAGATTTTATCAAGCGACGTTCCTACCTTCGTATGTGGCTCGAACTCAAACTTTTTGTCTCTAAAGAGCGTCAAACATGCGTCCACTGCCCTGGAGTCATACAGCACACCTCTGTTTTGTGATATTTCCTCTAACGCCTTGTCTATGCCCAGAGCTGCCCGGTAAGGCCGGTGAGAAGCCATGGCATCGACAACATCAGCTACCGCCAATATCCTCGCCTCCATGACGATATCTTCGCCTGATAGGCCCGAGGGATATCCGGAACCATCCATCCTTTCGTGGTGTTGAAGCACAATCTTGGCAACAGGCCAGGGAAAGTCGATGGTCTTTAATATTTCGTAGCCGAGTCGCGGGTGCGCTTTAATCATCATGAATTCGGGCTCAGATAACCCATCGGGATTCATGAGGATTTCAGCAGGTACACGGACTTTGCCAATATCATGAATGAGTCCAGCCAGGCGGAGCCCACCAATCCGCTCTTTAGAAAGGCCAATCTCTTTCGCTATGGCGCAGGCAAGCTGAGCCGCCCGTTGCTGATGACCTGCGGTATGGGGGTCCCTCATCTCAACTACGATGGTCATGGCCTGTATGGCGTGCTCCATGGCCCTTATGAGCCTCTCGGTGTTCTGCCTGGCTTCCTCCTGCGCCTTTCTTCGCTCGCTGATATCGCGCGCTATCGCCAGAACCTCGACAGGCCGTGCTTGCGCGTCACGCAGGAAGGTATACTTAACCTCGACTGGGACTAACGAGCCGTCCTTGTGAATCAATTCCAGCTCTAACGTCCGGGACCGGGCGAGGTCCTTCTGTCCCCTGCTTTCTCTACTGAGCTCCTCTTTCAGGAGCCCTGTTACGAGCTTGAATGAAACAGTAGTGAAGATTTCTTGCATGGACCTGGCCATTGCTTCCTGAACACTATAGCCCACCAGGGGTGTTATAGCGGGACTGATGTATGTGGGCCGCATGTTCATATCCACGGTCCACATGGCATCTGCGGCGCGCTCAGCTATCAGACGGTAGCGCTCCTCAGTGTCAAAAACTGCCCTTTCCACTTGCCTGCACTTCCGTTTTGACATCGGCGATTCGGTCGCCGCCTCATCTAGATCTACTTTCCCCTGGACTGTGTTTCTGCCTAGTCCCGCACCACTATCTTGTGCCTTTCCATGTGATTTGGCCATCATACACCTTCTTTTAGCTATATTTCGTACTCACATTGCAGGCTCACCAGCGGCAACACAGAGCCCAGTTCACACGTCTGCATATGCTCCATCGAGTATCATGCCGATCAGCGCAACTTTGTGACGCGCAAACTCGCCCATCATATCTATGTTGGTCTTGAAGTTTTGTTTCCTATAAATACCATTATATCCTTGTTTAGGAAATAGTCAATGTTTTGTTTGTGCGGTGTCCAA
>JALHUO010000174.1 GCA_022866545.1 Dehalococcoidia bacterium
TGACTATAACATGATTCGGCACACCCAGTACTGTCCTGACTCTAGCTGAAAGAACTGAGTAAGCACAATTACGAATTGCGTGTGGATGATTTGCAGTGACCCCGATGGCAGGAGTAAAATGGCCCAGAAACAGCGGGGGCGCTGAGAAGCGCCCCTGCTTTTGCGTGGCTTTCGATCGCACCAGTTTCCTGTGTCGAATGGTCACGGCCTGCGTAGCTATGTTTGGGTAACAAGAACAATGAGTACAGACAAACACGACGAGCTTCATGAGACCACCGCGCGTCTCGGTACGGAACAGCTGAGCAAGCTGTTCCTTCGCCTCAGCGCGCCCAGCATGGTCGGAATGATGGCTATGTCTCTCTACATCCTGGCCGATACCTTCTGGCTGGGCCGGGTCAGCTATGAAGCAATTGCCGCCATAACCATAACATTTCCATTTTACGGCATGATTTTCGCCATAGCTCTCGGCTCTGGTATCGGCGCCAACGCGCTGGCATCCCGGCGATTCGGCGAAAGAAACATTGAAGCGACCAACCACGTAGCCGGTCAGATTTTTCCCTTGACGGCTATCTTCGGGATCATCTTCATAATACCCAGCGTCTTCTTTGCCAGGCAGCTGGCCGCTTTACTTGGGGCGCCACCCCAGATTGTTGATCTCGCAGCCGAGTACCTTGTCTACTTTGGCTGGGGAATCCCCTTCATTCTCTTCCGGGTCATGGCCCGCAACGTCTTCCATGCATCCGGAGACACTATGAAGCCCATGATTTTTATCGTCGCCGGCTCCGTGCTGAACGCCGTCCTCGACCCGTTCCTGATCTTCGGCTGGGGTCCTTTTCCAGAGATGGGCATTGGTGGGGCTGCCCTCGCCACCACCATAGCGGGCGGACTGACTGCTGCGATCGGTTGTTATTATCTGCTGGGGAACAAATCTGTTTATCGTTTCAAGCTACATCACTTCAAGCCTGACCTGTCCGTCATAGTCCAGATATATCGCGTGGGGTTGCCCGAGACATTGATGAATCTTACAGAATCCGTCGTATTCCTGGTATTCAACCAGGTTGTGGCAGGCTTTGGTTCGGTGGCACTGGCAGGCGTGGGAATCGCATTCCGTATTGCCGATATTGCTTTTGTCCCCATCGTCGGTCTGGCCCATGCTCTTCTGCCCATTGTTGGCTTCTGCCTTGGGGCACGCCTCTGGGGGCGTTTGTGGGCCGCAGTCAGACAAGGAGCAGTTGCCTCCGCCTTAATATTAGCTGTTATCACTGTGTTCCTGGAGATTTTCGCTCCACAGGTAATTGGCATCTTCAATAAAAGCCCCGAACTGCTGGCTATCGCGGTGCCGGGGATGCGCATTTTCGTCTCCGCCCTCATCCTGATTGGCCCGGCTATCATATTTGTCATCACCTTCCAGGGGCTATCCAAGGGGTGGACGGCCATTTGTCTTTCATTGGTGCGTCAGTTGGGTCTTCTTCTTCCCGCGATACTCATCCTGCCGCGCCTCATGGGGATGAACGGAGCCTGGGTGGCCCTTCCCATCTCGGACGTCGGTGGCGCCATTGTCGCTGGACTGTGGCTTTACCGTGAATACCGCTTACAGAAGCGCAGTGGCACCTGGGATAATGTCCCTGCGACAGGGCCCGTCCCTGAGCCTGTACCGATGAACCCGCCTGTGCCGGACTGATAACTTGGAGTTACTACCAGAAGTTCGCCGCCACCGGTACACTGGCGCGGTCGTGAAGCTGCACGGCGTCCTTGGTGCAGCTGGCACGACAGATACCGCAGCCGTAGCACCGGAGGGGGTCAATAAAGACCTTCTTATTGGCTGCGCTGTATCCTATGGCCCCGAACTGGCAAACACGCATACACTGCCGGCAGCCATTGCAGAGTTCCGGATTCACCGCAGCGACATACTCGGCGCGGAACATGTGGGGAACACCTTCTGTTACCGTGGTTTGCATAGCGCCGCAATCGGAGCGGTCACAATTACAGATCCCTCCGATGAATGGTGTCACAAAAGTCCAGATGGTATGGCAGAGCCCTTCTTTTTCATACTGGCGGAAATTTCCCAGGGCTTCTTCCTTCGTCAACTCCTCCAGTCCAGAAGTGTCCGGACCCGTCAAATAGTCCATGTCAATTTCCCTTATTATCTTGAACATTTCCCCTTCCTGTGGCGCCAGACTCACCCCATAGCAAAACCGTTGTTCAGTGCCGAGACTAATGTGGCGGCAATAACAAGGAAGTCGTACGACGTTACTGACAACACCGAAGACTCTTTCCACATCCTCGATCGGCAAGACCTGCCCGTAATGCATCTCTTTCCATTTGCCTACCTTGCGCCTCACTACTGCGCTCTTCACAAAGGGCGGCATTATTCGCAGGTTTCCGAGCCTCGCAGCGAGTCCCGGACTTGTCTCGGTTAGCGAGAAGAAATCGGCAATAAACTTGCGCCGCTTCAAGTCACTCAACAAGTCAGCCGAATAGTTCTCCGCTCTCAGATACCATTTCTCGCCTTCTCCATGCTTATGGCAGAATTCGCACATTATCGCCCCTACCTGTTCCCCAGATTTCTTTCCTCATATGGTGGATTCATAATACTCGATTGCCGACGCCGCCCAACCATTCTGAATACATGATACTAGTTTCTGGCAGGCTGGATTGGTACGGCATCCCTGCAGGAGATCCTACGCCTTCTCCTGCGCACCACCAGGTAAACTATGCCAGCCACGATGACTGCCAGTATCAAGAGAAGCCACCCTACCA
>JALHUO010000175.1 GCA_022866545.1 Dehalococcoidia bacterium
CTTTGAGCCAGGAAGACAAGGCATTCACTACTGAAGCACCAACGCCATGGAGTCCACTGGACACACCATAGACATGATTGCTGAACTTGGCTCCGGCGTGCAGGCGAGTAAACACTGCTTCTAGGGCTGTGATATCTTGCCCCGGGATATTTTCCGTAGGGATACCCCGTCCGTTATCAGTCACAGTGATGCTATTGTCTTCGTGGATGGTTACTTCGATATGGTCACAGCAGCCGGCCATGGCTTCGTCTATGCTGTTGTATACTATCTCGTAGAGGATTTGGTGTAATCCGTGACGATCGGTGCCGCCAATATACATGCCCGGGCGTAGGCGTACAGCCTCGATTTCATCTAGAATCTGGATATCTTTGGCGGTATATTCCGACTTTGCCTGGTTATTTATGTCATTTTGGGACATAGGTGGTTCGTTTCCGAGTGCATTTGCTGAAGTGCTGAATCAGACCATGAGAGGAAACGCTCAGGTTTCCGTTCGAGGTTACTAGCATAGTATATTATATCATATTCTGAGCTGCTTGAGAAATGCGGCAATTTCAGCCAAGGGGATAGTCTTCTGTTCTCCGCTTCTCATGTCCCGCAACATCACGTTTCGTTTGCTGACCTCCTCTTCGCCGAGGATGAGGGCACAGGCAATATCCAAGGAACCAGCCTGTCTCATCTGCGCTCTCAGGCTCTTATCACCTGTAGCCATGATAACTGCAATGCCGGCTTTGCGTAGCTCCGAGGCAAGTTTCATCGCCTCGGTCTTGGCTTCCCCTTTCAAGTAGGCAATGAAAACATCAGGCTTGGGCAACGCCGGAATGTCCACCTTCTGTTTCTTTAAATTCAGTATTATTCTTTCCAGCCCGGCCGCGAAGCCCACCGCCGGAGTTGGTTTGCCTCCTAACTCCTCGATGAGGTCATCATAGCGACCGCCTCCGCCAAGAGTGCTTTGCCCTCCATTCTCTTGAGGTTCAACCTCGAATACTGTCCTGGTGTAATAATCCAGCCCACGGACCAATCCAGGGTTCAATTGAAAGGTGATGTGCATCACCTCCAAATACTCTTGAACACTTTGGAAGTGGAGTTGGCATTCACGGCATAGATAATCAGTAATTTTCGGTGCGGTCCTAGCTATCTCGTGGCAAGTGGGCTTCTTGCAATCAAGCAGACGTAGCGGGTTCTTGACCAGTCTGACTTTGCAGTCAGGGCAAAGACGGTCCGTGTAATCTGAATAATGCTGCTTCAGTACTTCTAAATATCCGGGGCGACAAAGCTTGCAGCCAATGCTATTGAGTTGAATAAGGAATTGGGATAATCCCAGGGAACAAAAGAAGTGTCGGGCCATCTCGATTACTTCAGCGTCGAGGGCAGGGTCGGCCTCGCCCAAAGCCTCAAAGCCGAATTGATGATGCTGGCGATACCTCCCTGATTGCGGGCGCTCATACCTGAAGGCCGGTCCAATGTAGTAAAGCTTCACGGGTTGAGGCAGGTTGAATAATCCGTGCTCCAGATAGGCCCGGCAAACTGGCGCTGTTCCCTCGGCCCGCAGAGCCAATTCTTGCCCGCTTTTGTCCTCGAAGATATACATTTCCTTGTCGACGATATCTGTTCCCCCTGCCACAGCTTTGGTGAAAATTTCAGCATCTTCGAATATCGGCGTGCTCAATGGCTGGTAACCATAGAGCTGGCATAACGAAGCAGCCTTCTCCTCTACGTATTTCCAGTAAACATGCTCTTGTGGCAGGATGTCGAAGGTGCCCCGAGGTGCTTTGTGCACGAATGTCCTCCTTCTCTATCTCCTAGTTTACCATATTATTTATTGTGATTTGCAGAGATGGTGGCACAAAGGGTATCGCGAAGCGGGCGAAGGATGAATGCTCCAATTAAAGGACAGGAAAACAAGAAATCCCAAATTCCAAGCGCCAAATCCCAAACAAAAGAAAGGAAGATTTAATTCCTCTCATCAAAATACAAATGACCAAAACAGTTTAGAGCTTTGATTTTTGATATTTGGATTTGTTTAGAGATTGGATTTTAGGATTTGGAGTTTGGCCAATGCGATGGCTATACGAAGTTTACCCCGAAATGCGACCGGATTTGTGGGGGTGGCCATAATTTGCGTTAGTTCTGCTACTACAGTATTATGAATTAGATGGAAGGCAACAAGCTCATAGAATTGGCTAGCACCTATCTGCCTGAGGATAAGGTAGGTCTGGTAAAAGAAGCTTACGAATTTGCTGCCAAAGCTCACCAGGGGCAGGTGCGCAAAACAGGAGAGCCCTATTTAGAGCATCCTTTGAGTGCAGCTATGATTTTAGCTGAGCTGCACCTTGATGCTGAAACGTTAGCTGCTGCCCTGTTGCACGATGTCCCCGAGGACTGTGGTATATCTTTAGAAGAGATAGGAGCCAAATTCGACTTGCCGGTAGTCAAACTTGTCGATGGAGTTACGAAGCTGAACAAGCTTGCCAGTAGAGCTCGAACTGAAGAAGCAAGATCGAAGGTTCAGGCAGACAACCTGCGGAAGATGCTCCTGGCCACAGCTGAAGACCTGAGAGTGGTTCTTATCAAATTGGCAGATAGGCTGCATAATATGCAGACACTGGGAGCTTTGCCCGCGGAGAAACGGCGGGCCATCGCTCAAGAGACGCTAGAGATATATGCTCCGCTGGCGCACCGTTTGGGTATGAGGGAGGTGAAATGGCAATTAGAGGATTTAGCCTTTCGCTATCTAAGACCACGTGTGTATCATCAGATTGCTCGCCTGGTGGCTGGAAAGCGAGCTGAGAGAGAGGGCTTCATAAGCGAAGCCAGTCAGATGCTGAGCCAGGAGTTGGATAAGGCCGGCATCAAAGCCAAGGTTTATGGCCGACCGAAGCATATCTACAGCATATATCAAAAGATGAGCAAATATGATGCGCAGGGCAAGAAATTTGGGGATATCCATGACCTTTTTGCGTTGCGTTTGTTAGTGGACTCGGTGTCAGATTGCTACAAGGCGTTAGGTGTAACTCATAATCTTTGGCGTCCCATGCCTGAGGAATTCGACGATTTTGTTGCTAATCCCAAGGATAATGGCTATCAAGCTTTGCACACTACGGTAATGTGTCGGGCCACAACACCCTTGGAAATACAAATTCGCACCCATGACATGCATCGGGTGAATGAATTCGGGGTAGCTGCTCACTGGCTTTATAAAGAAGGGAAAGCAGGAGAGAAGTTCAAGGATGAGATAGCTTGGCTGCGGCAGATTGGTGATTGGAGGGAGGAGGTTGATAGTGAAGAATTTATGGAATCTATCAAAACCGATGTCCTTGTAGACCGGGTGTTTGTCTACACTCCTAAAGGGGAGATAAAGGAGTTGCCCAAGAGAGCCACCCCTCTAGATTTCGCTTTTCGAATTCACACAGACTTGGGCTATAGATGCATTGGAGCAAAGGTGAATGGCAGGCTTGAGCCCTTGAACTATGCTCTCAAGAATGGCGACGTGGTAGAGATTATGGCCAGCAAAATGGATAAAGGGCCGAGTCTGGACTGGCTCAATCCTGAGCTTGGCTACGTTAAGACATCTCATGCGCGAAACAAGGTTCGGCAATGGTTTGCCAAGCAGGAAAGAAGTCAGTGTATTGAGACTGGCAAACAGATTTGGGATAAAGAGGCTAAAAAATTGGGCGTCGGTTTGCCTGGTGTTGACAAGGTAGCACGCCTGCTTAACTATGACAGTGCAGATGACCTTTTTGCCGCCTTAGGCAGTGGCAGCATCAATTCTTCTCAAATAATGCTTAGACTGAGCGGATCATTGGAGGCGACTGAAGAGGGGCTTGAAGTTCTGCCTCCGCGGAAGATCAGTCCTGTGAGCATTAACGTCCTGGGCGTGGGGGATTTGCTTACATGTTTGGCTAATTGCTGTCATCCCTTGCCCGGAGATAAGATTATTGGGTATATTACTCAAGGCCGGGGTATCACTGTGCACCGCAAAGATTGCCCTAACATTGTCCATGAGGAAGAGAGAGAAAGGTTGGTCAAGGTTGAGTGGGGGGCTGTGGCGCAAGTTTACCCTGTAACGATTGCGGTCGATGCTTGGGACCGAGTTGGCCTTGTTCGGGATATTAGTGCTATTATAGCCGAGGAAGGGGTAAACCTCAGTGAGGTAAGCATGGACAATCACCGTGATGATAGCGTCACCCTGCATTTTACCTTGGAGGTGAAGAGTGCTGCCCAGCTGAGCAAAATAATGTCTAGAATTCACTCAGTGTGGAACGTAGTAAGCGTAACAAGAAAGGGGGAAATAAGTGTCAGCTAGTAAGCAAGGTAACAAGGTTGCCAGAACAGCAGAGAGAAAGCGGTTGCGGAATCGCTTGGTGCGCCGCAGTGTTAAGACGAGTGTAGTTAAAGCGAGGAGTTCAGCTGATGCCGGGGAAGAATCGGCAAAGCAGAAAGCGATGCTGGCGGTAAGTAACATAGATAAGGCAGTAAGCAAAGGGATTTTTCATAGAAATAAGGGCGCCAGACTCAAGTCTAGCTTAATGAAGAAGCTGAATAAGAAATAATTAGCTGGTAATGGATGACCACTCAGTGGCTTTGGCCAAAGCAAGAATGAATTACCAGCTCTATGACGCTGGAGAGGATGTCAAGATACTGGGGAGGATGGTGGCTGGCATACTGTGTATATCGTAGGTTATGAAATGCAGCAAGCAAGAATAGAAATGCAAAATGACAAAGGAGAATTTAGAAGTAAGCTCAGCCTTTTTGGCTTTTAATTTTTGACATTTGATTTTTTGTTTAATGCGATGCTGTCCCAATTCCAGGCGATAGGCCAAGCTCTCTTCACTCAAGGTTTGGTTTCTCCCCAGGGAGGTAACCTGAGCGTCAAACTTGGGGAGCATCTGGTTATTACCCATCGAGGCAGCGCCCTGGGCTACATTCAGGAAGGGGATTTGGTGGAGACGGGAATAGACAAGAACAATCGGGTTACGCCCCTGGCTTCAACCGAGCTGAGAGTTCATCGCTGTATCTATAAGAATACCCCGGCATTAGCTGTGGTTCATGCTCATCCGCCGTACGCTGTTGCCTTGTCCTTCACGGAGAAAGAGATTGTGCCCCCTGATATAGAAGGGCGGGCATTGTTGTCCAGGGTGCCTATCTTAAGTACGGGGACGGAAGACAAGGCGGGGGAATCTGCCGATGAAATAGCCCGGCTATTGAGGGAGCACAGGGTGGTTCTGGTACGAGGGCACGGGACTTTTGCTGCCAGCCAGTTGCTGGAAGAGGCTTATTACTATACCGTTGTCCTGGAGCAGAGTTGCCGGCTTCTTTATTTGCTCAAGGCTCTGCAGGTAAATCCGGGGACAATTCCTGTTTAAGGAATCCTGTCCTGAGCCTGTCGAAGGATGAGTCACACCTTAACGGCTTTAGGGGAAACCAGGTAATACCACTCGGGGTATTTGGCATTCCTCCCCACCATCACTTCGGCGAACAGCTTCTGTAATTTTGCGGTAACTCTGCCGATCTTGCCAGTGCCTATCGGGCGATGGTCAATTTCCAGTATAGGTGCCACATTGGCTGCCGTCCCCGTGAAGAAACATTCTTCAGCCACATAAAGTTCACTTCTGTCAACCTGCCTCTCAATTGTATCTATCCCCAACTCATTTTTGGCCAACTTCATGACTGTGTCCCTGGTGATGCCCATCAGGATGTTGTCGGATGAAGGTGGAGTTATCAGTTTCCCCTCCAGAACGAGAAAGATATTCTCGCCACTGCCCTCCGAAACATGTCCGTCTTGAGTCAGCAATATTGCCTCATCAAAGCCGTTTTCGTAGGCTTCGGTTTTGGCCAGGGCGCTATTCACATAGATGCCGCAGATCTTGCCTCGCGGTGGGATCATGGTATCATCCACCCGACGCCACGACGAGACGCAGCTGCGGACACCGTTCTCTGCATCGAGGTAAGGAGGAAGTGTGGTCACGACAATAAGGAAATCATCCTCCAGGTTGTGAAGACGTACCCCTAAAGCTTCGGAGCTTTTGTAAGCCAAAGGGCGGATATACACGTCCTCCTGATAGCCACTTTTGTTCACGAGCTCCACGCTCAATCGGCAAAGCTTATCAACGGTGTAAGGGAGAGTTATTTTTAGGATACGACAGCCGCCAAGCATTCGCCTATAGTGGTCTTGGATTCTAAAGAGGCAAAATCTTCTCTGCCTGCTATCCCAGTTACCGCGAATGCCCTCGATGCACGCGGTGCCGTAGTGAAGGGCATGGGTCAGTACTCCGATTTTGGCTTCGGATAAAGGCATGAATTGCTTCTGGAAAAAGGCATAAGGCGGCATATCTTTCCTTTCCTATCCGTAGCTGAAGGAAGTCAATTATACTTCGTATTATAGGCCCAAAACAAGTCCCCCGTTTTAAGCCATTCTCTTGTGTCACTGCCGATCGGCTAAAGCGGATGGTCACTAATGCCGGGCTGCCTACAAAGAACTATCCAGAAACGTAATCTTCTAGCCACTGGAAGCTTGTACTCTTGTTAGCCAGGGGTCATTGTCGCCAACCCTTATTAAGTTGTCTTGAACTGTAGCCATGATAATCCGGTCAGAAGTGCCTCTGATTTCTGCCAGCTTTCCGATAACGTCCTTTATTAGCAATGGGGTCCCGATATTCCCGGTAAGCGATGCGCTACCTCCGGGGTTATCCGTTTCTGTAAGCATTTGCTCCGCCGGCAAGTAGCCTGCAATATCCTGTATATGCTGTGAAATCAGCACTTCAACTCCGATGGTAAAGTAGAATCCGTGCTCTACCATTACTTTAAGGATATGCCACGGACCTGAGTACCAGTGGATAATTACACGCTCTGTATTGTACTTCTTCAGAAGCTGAAAGGTTTCGCTTTCTGCACCTTTGGTGTGTACGATGACAATTTTCCTCTGCCTGCTCGCCGCTCTCAGGAAGTATTCAAATACTTCTCTCTGGTCGTCGTATCGTGACGTTTCCTTAATGAAGTGGTAATCCAGGCCAATCTCGCCTATCATTGGGCTCCCAGAAACAGCCCAATCCAAATCGTTGAGACAGCCGACGTATTCGGAAGCATTCCAGGGGTGGATGCCAAAAACAGGTAAGATAAGGTCAGAAGTCGCAGCTATCTTCACGTTCTGTTTGTATTAGGGAAGGTCCATGGAATTGCTGATTGTGAAAATCCCGTGCTGCTTTGTTTGCTCTAATGCATACGGCAGATTCTCTTCATATCTATCTAGGTGACACAATGAGCGTCAATCAACATTTGTTAGTCCTTGATTCTGAGCAAAA
>JALHUO010000176.1 GCA_022866545.1 Dehalococcoidia bacterium
CCGGTGCCTGAGTATTCTGTAGTCCGGACCCGACAGGAAGTAGCAAAAGCTGCTGATCATGTAGGGTACCCGCTGGTTATGAAGGTCATTTCTCCCCAGGTAATCCATAACAGCGATGCGGGAGGTGTTCTTACGGGTATCCGGTCAAGTGCAGATGCAGAAAAAGCATTTGACACGATCTCGCACAATGTGAAAGCATTCGATCCCACCGCGATCATTTCTGGTTTTGTTATCGAACAGCAGAAAGAAAAGGGGCTTGAGATCCTTGTCGGCGGAAGGACGGATCCAACTTTTGGAAAGGTAATTACGGTCGGCATGGGGGGAACGCTTGTCGAACTTATCCGGGACATATCAATCCGGGTGCTTCCGGTCACTCCTGAGGATATCAACGCCATGCTCCTGGAATTGCAGGCCTATCCCCTGATTAAGGGATTTCGTAACGAACCGGCTCGCGACAAGGAAGGGCTCATCTTTCTGATTGACAGGATGGCACGTTTTTTTATCAACAGTCCCACTATTGAGGAATTTGATCTCAATCCGGTTTTTTTATATGAAAAAGGAGCCTGTGTTGTTGATGCCCGGATCTTCATAACAGATACGATCAATGAGGAATCCGTACAGCAACAACCCTCTCTGTTACCAGAGATCCTGAACGCGAGGTCTATTGCATTAATCGGAGCAACTCCTGAACCCAATAAGGTCGGGTATGCGGTCCTTCGCAACCTCCTCGCATTTCCTGGAAAACTCTATCCGGTAAATCCCAAACACGAAAAAATTCTCGGGCGCACGGTATACCCCGATCTTGCATCAGTTCCAGATCATATCGATATTGCTGTTATTGTTGTTCCATCGCGTTTTGTCCCAAAAATCGTTAAAGAAGCCGGAGAAAAAGGCATTCCTCTGGTCATCATCATTTCATCCGGTTTTCGTGAGTCCGGAAAAGCTGGTGAGGAGCTTGAACATCAGGTGCTCACGATCGCACGACACTATAACATACGGATCATGGGCCCGAACTGCCTTGGCATCATGCTGCCCCACCAGGGTATCAATACCACGTTTGATCCGATATCTCCCAAACCCGGCAAAATTGCCTTTATCTCGCAGAGCGGAGCCATAATCTCAACCATTGTTGACTGGAGCCTCCCTGAAGAGATCGGCTTTTCTGCAGTAATCAGTATTGGTAACCAGGCGGATCTCAGTTGTGAGGATTTTTTAGTGTACGCCGGAGATGACCCCCATACCAGGGCGATTATTCTGTACATTGAGGAGATCAGAAATGGAAAACGGTTCATGGAGATTGCCCGCGGGATCACATCAAAAAAACCTGTTGTCGCTATCAAGTCGGGCTCATCACGGATCGGCCGGATGACTGCAGCTTCCCATACCGGATCTCTTGCGGGCAGTTTTGAAGTTTATCAGGCAGCATTCTGGGAGTCCGGAATAATACCCGTACGATCCATGCGTGAAGCATTTCAGACTGCCGAACTTCTGTCATCGGAAGGCTATCCCAAAGGTATCCGTGCCATTGTAATCAGCAATGCCGGGGGATTTGCTGTATTGTCATCAGATTATGCAGAACAGTTCGGCATAGAACTCGTGGATTTCCCCCCCGCCATACTTGCGGAACTTGACACAATCCTGCCGGCTGACTGGAACCGGCGCAACCCGGTTGATATGGTAGGGGATGCATCGGCCGACAGGTTTGCAAAAACATTTGACGTCATGATAAAAAACCAGGATGCCTGGGACATTGCATTTGTCATTGCTGTGCCATCAGCAATATCAGACCCGGTACGCGTTGCCAATGAACTGGTACGGTTCTCAAAAAACACTCACAAGATGATCGTGGGGTGTATGATCGGCGGGGACTCCATGAAGGCGCCCCTCCACATACTCCGGGATTCAGGTATTCCGAATTTCCCGGATCTTGAGGATGCGTTCAAAGCAGTAGGAAATATCTGTCGTCATATCTGCTGGGAAGAATGTCATGGAAAACGTTGTGGCCCATAAAAAAATCAGGAACGTGGAGGCAATCAGAGAGTAATTTTTTTGAGTATTAATCCATTTTTAAAGATGGTAATTCCCCCGCCACTCTGGGATACAACGATGCCAACGGTGTTGGTAACCTGCGTTATTGCAGCAACTGAGTTGTGACGGGTTCCCATGCCCTTGGGGAGGGTGACGTTACTGGTATCAACCGTGATGTAACGACTCTGCGCCCGGATATACCCGTCACCGTCAATGACAAAAGCCCCGTCAAGCTGGGCAAATTCCTTGATGTTTTCCTTGATATCCTGGTTTGTGATACTGCGGGATTCAGGTTTCTGCCCTTCAAATGCATTCAGTGATATCTGCCGCGATTTTGCCATGACATTATCGGCATCTCCGAGCAGAAATGTTGTACCAACTGATTTTCCTTCCCTCCCCTCGATCGATATTTCAGTGCATATGTGGAAGACCGCATCAAAGACTTCCTCTTTTACATCGGTTTCTGCAATCACGATGTCCTTCCACGTGTCAGTACTGATACGAACCTCCCCGTTCCGCCTTCGATCGGTAATATCGTTGCCGATACACAGGATTTCAATAATATGGCCCTGTTCATCGCGGATTGCCTTATTGATCCAGGCGATCCAGACCCGGTCGCCGTTGCGACGTACATTCTCGCTTACGTTGACGGCATAGCCTTCAGCATTAAACCCGAGATCATTTGCCATCATGGAGAGATCATGACCGGATCGGGCTTTTTGGGGGACGATGGTGCCAATTACATTCTTCC
>JALHUO010000177.1 GCA_022866545.1 Dehalococcoidia bacterium
AAGGGAAATGTTTCAGCAGTTTTGACGAGGCTAAGTTAGCTTACGAACTGGGCATTATCGAACTTGGTGCCGAAATTGTTGTGCGGGATCCTTCGCTTCGTTCAGATGGGGGGAGGATAAATACCACGGTGGGCAGAATAATATTCAATGATGCCTTGCCCCCGCAACTTCGCTTTCACAACAAAACAGCAGATAAGGCTTCGTTAAGGGCTTTGGTCTCTGATTGCATTGCTCTATTGGGTAATGAGGGTGCTGCTGGAGTCCTCGATAGACTTAAGGGATTGGGGTTTGAGTATGCTACGAAGTCGGGCATTTCCATTGCTATGAATGATATTGAAGAGCCTCCAGGTAGGGTCAAAATTCTTAAAGAATCCGATGAAAAAGTCAGTCTTATTGAGGACCAATTTAACCGTGGCTTGATTACTGAGGGTGAAAAGTATGAAGGCACAGTCCAAGTGTGGATGGAGGCTACAGATAAGGTTGCTGAGGATATGACCCGGGCGCTGGATCCTTATGGTAGTGTTTACATGATGGCTACGTCGGGTGCCAAGGGGAATCTCTCTCAGATTAGACAAATGGCGGGAATGCGCGGGTTGATGACCGACCCTTCGGGGAGGATAATAGATTTTCCCATCAAATCGAGTCTGCGTGATGGACTGACGCCCATGGAGTATTTTATTTCTACCCATGGTGCTCGTAAAGGGTTAGCTGATACTGCCTTGAGGACATCAGATAGTGGTTATCTTACTAGGCGCCTTGTCGATATAGCTCAAGATGTCATTGTAACTAAAACGGATTGTGGCACTACCGAGGGCGTTTGGATATTCCGGCAAACTACGGATGGGTCGCTTCCCCCATTTGAAAACCGGATTACTGGCTACTTGGCGGCCACCAAGATCGTTGATCCAGCTACAAATGAAGTCATTGTCGATCGTAACGAAGAGATTAACGAAGACAAGGTGCGCCAAATCTTAAGCACTGATATTAGCCGGGTACATGTGAGGTCGCCTCTTACTTGCCGGTCTCGATTTGGCGTTTGCCAAAATTGCTACGGAAGGGACTTGGGGAAGAAACAATTGGTGAAGATTGGCACCGCTGTAGGAGTCATTGCTGCCCAGAGCATCGGCGAGCCAGGCACTCAGCTTACTCTCCGTACTTTTCATACAGGAGGCGTAGTAGGTGTGGATATTACCACTGGGCTGCCTCGTGTAGAAGAGCTTTTCGAAGCTAGAACACCGGTTGGCAGTGCGATTATTTCTGAGATTGATGGCAGTGTTGAGGTAACCCATACTGATGGAACAAGCGTAGTCAAAGTGATTAGCTCTGAATTCTATTTAGATGAATACCCGGTGCCGGCGGGAGCAGAGCTAATTGTAGCTGACGGACAATCGGTGGACGCTGGCAGCATCCTGTTCTCTCTGCCAGAGAAGACCAGCAAAAGGAAGTCTGGTAAGAAATTGCCAGCTGTTCGCCGCAGTGAAGCAGGGCAATCTCTTTCTATAGCAGCTAGAGTGGCTGGCGAGGTCGTCGTTGAGGGTGACCATGTTTATGTTAAGTATGAAGAAAGGGAAGAGAGGGAATATAGCGTCCCTCGCGGCACACAGCTCCTCGTCCAGTTGGGGGACAAGGTCAAAGCAGGTGATAGGCTTACCAGAGGTACTGTTGATCCTCATGATATCTTGCGTATCATGGGAAAGGATGCGGTCCAGCAGTTTCTGATTGATGAAATACAGAAAGTATATCGCACACAAGGGGTAACCATACATGACAAGCATATTGGTGTGATTGTTCGGCAAATGTTAGGCAACGTAAGGATTGTATCCTCAGGAGATACGAAGCTCCTGCCTGGTGAGTTAGTTGGTCGGTTTGACTATGAGGATATAAATGCCAAGGTGTTAGCTGAGGGCGGTGAGCCGGCGACGGCGCAAGCTGCGTTTCTCGGAATGACCAGAGCTAGCTTAAGCAAGGATAGCTGGCTGGCAGCTGCTTCTTTCCAGGAAACTGGCCGCGTGCTTGTTGATGCTGCGATCAAAGGCAAAGTGGATCGGCTGCGTGGCCTCAAGGAGAACGTTATTCTGGGTAAGCTCATCCCGTCGCGGGTCCTCTATTTGAGTCCTGATGATGAGAAGAAATTGAAGAAGGGAACTATGGAGGAAAAGGAGACCGCGAGCCTAGAATTAGCGAGTCAGTAAGAATTCCCCGATCTGGAATCGGGGCGAGGGGTAGCGATGCGGCTTATTTCAAGCAAGGTGGCCACAGAGGATAGGTCCATTGATTTTGCCCTTCGTCCCAGACGTCTAAGTGAGTTCATAGGTCAAGAAAAGATCAAGGATAACCTAAAAATAGCTATACTCGCTGCTAAGGGAAGAGGCGAGCCACTAGACCATGTCATTCTCTATGGTTCCCCTGGTTTGGGAAAGACTACGCTCGGCTACATAATCGCTGCTGAGATGGGAGTTGAGATCAAGGTTAGTTCAGGGCCGGCCATAGAACGCACTGGAGACTTAGCGGCCATTCTCACTAATCTGCATGAGGGGGATATCCTTTTCATCGACGAGATACACCGACTCAACCACACCATAGAGGAAAAACTCTATCCGGCAATGGAGGATTTTGTTTTTGACATCTTTCTGGGGAAAGGTCCATCTGCTAGGAACCTGCGGTTAAATTTGCCACATTTTACTTTAATAGGGGCTACTACGCGCCTGGCTCTACTGAGTCCTCCTCTCCGGGATAGATTTGGGGTGCCATATCATCTTGATTTCTACGACGAGGTAGCAATACAGGCGATTTTGGAAAGATCAGCAACTATCCTTAAAGTGAAAGCAGAGAAAGAGGGACTTGTCCCGATTGCCCAGCGTGCTAGAGGCACTCCTCGAGTGGCCAACCGCCTCTTGAAGAGAATAAGAGACTATGCTCAGGTCATGGCAGAGGGCATCATCACCAAGGAGGTGGCTCTGGAAGGACTTTCAAAGCTGGAGATAGACTCTGTGGGTTTGGATGACATAGACCATAGAGTTTTGCACACAATAATTGACAAATTTGACGGTGGTCCTGTAGGTCTGGATACCATTGCTGCCTCTATTAACGAGGATGCGGATACTATTATGGATGTTTACGAGCCGTACCTTCTTCAGTTAGGTTTTCTGGAAAGAACACCTCGTGGCAGAGTAGCTGCCAGGCTTGCCTATGAGCATCTGGGACTGCCTTACAACCGATCACCCAGGGTGTTGGATGCTCGGCAGTCCCAACCCGGCTTGTGGACTCAAAAAGAGGACTGAATTCGGCTGTTCGTAGTTAACCGCATGGATCTCTAAAATCCCAAGCACTGAGTCCTGAACAAGTCCAGAATCCGATATGGTTTTGTGACTCTGAGGCTCGGATTTTGAGATTGTTTAAGACTCGGAATTCTGGATTGTAGGTTCTTTCAGGGGACTATTCGTAGGCTTTGGCTTGCATCCATAGTGGGATGGCAAAGGCGGATAGAGAAAAGAGCAACAGCAGCCAGCTCCAGGAGCAAATGTTTCCGCCGCTTGCGGTGACTACTGCGAATAAGACCACAAGCGGCGGAATTAGCAAACTGATGATTTTATGCCTGCGTTGCTTGAGGCGGACGAAGGCGATGGTCGCTGCTGCCAAAGCAACAAAACTAACAACTATCCACAGTGCATTTGTTTGCAGCCTTGCTGCCCAGTCACTTGCCAAAAGCTCATTTCCTCTGCCCAGGGATGAAAACCAGGTGAATGTCACAAGCATGGGCGCCAGCATCAGTGACGCATATAGCCAATCTCGCCGCGCAGTTTGTCTCACTATATGGATAAAGACAAACAGAACCAGAGGTATATAGATGAGCGCTACTATCCAGCCCCAACCTTGGGGGAGTGAAAGCAGCAATATACCGCTAACTACTACTGGCATAAGATAGTATCCCAACCAGGGAAAAAGCCATATGGGCTTACCTCGACTCCAACCATAAATTGCTATGCCAACAGTTAGGGCTAATATAATTGACACGTAGACGATATTTTGCCAGTAATATGAAGTAAAGAGCAGAGCAACTAGAAGGTGGGGCAGGGCACTGAGGAGTGCCTCCTTCCAGCTACCTTGAGCGTGCGTTTCGTAGATTTGCTCGGCAATTAGTTCGGGAGAGCCCAGAGACTGAACTGCGATCTTGCTTGCTTCCTCTTTACTTAGCCCATTTTCCTCCAGCTCCTGAGTCTTCTCCTCGAGATGTGTGTAGAGCTCCTCTGCCACGCCGTCCCTTATAGTGTGATCAATCTTGAGGCTAGCCCTAAACCTGTTTAGATAATGACTAATGCTACTCACTATTCTGGTCCTATGTTGTTTCTGCCTGTAAAACTGCTTTAACTGCCGTAGAAAAATCCTGCCACGTAGCTAACTTCTTGGCTAGGACCTGCTGTCCTTTTTCAGTTATGTAGTAATAGCGTCTCTGCTGTCCATTAGGTAGCATCTGCCATTTACCCGTGATAAGGTTGTCTCGCTCTAGCCGGTGCAGAGCAGGGTAAAGAGTACCTTCCTTAAACTGAAAATACCCGTTGCTCCTTTTCTGGAGTTCTTTTACTATCTGGTAGCCATAGGTGGGCTGACGCCTAATCAAACAAAGCAATAGAGAATCAGTGTTTCCCTTCAACAATTCACGTCCGTAGTTCATCTCTACACCTCAATAAATATGTTGCCTCGCTTTCACTATAGCAGCGCCTACCTAGTGTGTCAATACCAGTGACGAAGGGGTCTTGTTGTGGTTGCCGCAGTGGATTCTAATCGCTGGAGTTTCTTTTCAGGGACAAGCATAGCGGTACGAAGGATTATTACTCTATGCTTGGTGCTTGTGGAAAAGCTAGTCGCGAGGAAATAGGGCATGGTTTCAGAAACCTGGCTATGGAACATCTTTTTTCCAGCTACTACTTGCCATGCTACTATCCGCCTGTATGAACTCTGAATGGCAAAAGGGGCTGAACAACGTGGCTTTCAGCCCCTTTTGCTTATTCGAACGCCGCGGCAGTGACTCTTGTCGTATTCAAGTCATCATTCTTCAGCAATGCGGATACGTAGCCGCTGGGTATCGATAGTCGCCGGTGTGGCATTGTCACTTACCTGTATTGTGAAGTTGTAGTTGCCTTTCCTGGTTGGAGTCCCCGAGACGACTCCGCTTGCAGTGTCTATCGCAAGCCCATCGGGCAGGTTGCCATTGACAATACTCCATATATATGGCGGTGTGCCACCCAATGCCACAAGCGTGGCATTATAGGCAATCTCTTCTACTCCATCCGCTACGTTCATGGTGGCAATAACTAGAGTCTCGTTGGCGGCAATGGTAATGGTGTACCGTTGGGTGTCGCTTTTTATTGGTGTCGAGTTATCAGACACTTTTGCAGTAAAGGTGAAATCGCCGCTAGCCGTTGGCACTCCGGAAATGATTCCGGTAATCGAATCCAGACCTAACTCCGCTGGTAAAGTCCCTTTGTCTATGCTCCAGGTGTAGGGAGTGACTCCACCGTCAGCCACAAGCGTAGCATTGTAGGAGACACCAACAGCGCCGTTTGGCAGAGATGGTGTCGAAATCTTCACGTGCTTTGTACCTGGCTCAATTGTCTGGGGTGTCGTCATGCTCAACTTAATCACCGGTTTGAAGATGATTTGACCGGAACCGACCACATTGATTGATTTCTCAGCATCGAAATCAAAGAGGAGCGCCGTTGTCTGGCCTTCGACGATATCAAAAGGACGGACGAACTTCAGTTTGCCGCTCGGGAGAATGACATCAGTAAGGTTACTGTCACCCAGTCTGATCTGCACATTGCTTATCGTCATCCTGATTTGAGTATACTTACCAGGTTCAAGCTCGGCAACTGCCAGGACCTCTTCGATGCCTTGAATCTGAAGAAGATCGAATGTCTCGTTTCCCGCCAGAATATCCAGCGGCAGCCAACCTGCTTCTTCATTCGTGGAGTTG
>JALHUO010000178.1 GCA_022866545.1 Dehalococcoidia bacterium
AGGTGGCGCTCGCCTGCCAGAAGACAGTCGAGCCGGATATGTACATAGCCCAGATTCCCTTTTTTCCTGCCAATCGGGCCCTGTATGACTTTGCCGGACTGACCGCTGCCCCCGAAGAGGTCTTTAAGCTATATCCCGAGCTATTCCGCTGTGTTGCCTGCAATTCCTGCACGAAGGCTTGCCCTCAGGGAATAGAGGTCATGGACGCCGTCTCGGCTTTGAAGCAGGGAAATATTGCCGGGGCTGCTCAACTTAGCTTCGATTGCATTCAATGCGGCTTGTGCACCAGTCGCTGCTTTGGAGAATTAGCCCAGTATCATATGTTCCAACTGGCGCGCAGAATCTACGGAGCCAGGATTGTCCCCCGGGCCGAACATTTAGCCGGGATGGTGAAAGCAGTCAACGAAGGAAGGTATGACCGGTTTCTGGACGAGTTGAAGCAGGTGAAGGAAGATGAGCTGAAAAAGCTGTACCAGGAACGGGAGGTGGAGCCGATGATGGCCGGGGAGGATTGGAAACCGAAAGATACGACATACCTGTAGGAGGCGAGATGAGTTACTTAGGATATCCCGATTTCTTCGAGCCCTATATCAAGAAGGTAGAACAGACCAGACCTGCCCGTGTAGAGAAAAGGAGGAAGGGGGAGGAATTTCCCTTTATGTCCCTGGAAGCAAGGCAGGAGATATTGAAACATCACCCTGATTATAAGGAGGACGGGAAAAGAGAGATAAAAATTGGCCCAAATAAGGGTTATAGAATAGCTCACGAGTTTGTCGACCTGTTGGAAGCTAAAAGCAGAGTTGACCCTGACAAAGTAGATTTGTCGAGGGTTGATTACGAGACAGATGTTCTAGTAATTGGTGGTGGGGGAGCTGCCACTATCGCTGCCCTTATCGCCGAGGAAAATGGTGCCCAGGTTCTTATGGCTACAAAGCTTCGGCATGGCGATGCTAATACTATGATGGCTGAAGGTGGGATTCAAGCTGCCACAAAAGGAGAAAAAGATTCTCCTTATTATCACTACTTGGATGTGATGGGAGGAGGACATTTTAGAAATGACCCTGACATTGTGGCTGCTTTTGTGAAGCAAGCTCCCGATGCCCTTCAGTGGTTGGAAAGCCTGGGAGTTATGTTCTCCAAGTTTCCCGATGGCAGGCTGGATGCTATGCATGGTGGGGGAACTTGCCGAAAAAGGATGCACTACTGCGCCGACCTTAGCGGACTGGAAATCATGCGTACTATACGCGATGAAGCCCGTAACCGACCCAACATTAAAGTCCTGGAGTTTTCCCCGGCAGTGGAGCTTATCCTCAATGAACATGGGCAATGTGCTGGAGCAGTGCTCTATAACATGGAGACCGAGGAGTATCTTGTCGCCTGGGCGAAGGCAGTGATTCTGGCCACCGGTGGTTCAGGCAGGCTCCACGTTCAGGGTTTCATGACCACCAATCATTACGGCGCCACTGCCGACGGCATTGTTTTGGGCTACAGGGCAGGCGTGCCTCTGTCTTTCCTGCA
>JALHUO010000179.1 GCA_022866545.1 Dehalococcoidia bacterium
ATTCTACAGCTCAAATGACAATTCCTCAACTGGTTTGGCATTACCCCCGGTCTCGGCGCCACAACGCAAAGCACCGTTGGGTAGATGACCGAAAACCTTGCGAGAAAGACATTTTACCAAATAGTTCAAATAATAGTGGATGGTATGGCCGTTGAGGCAAAAAAAGGATAGCTCCTCTTATAACTCTGGCAAAGAAACTTCTTGAACTTAATTTCTATATCAACAACATCATAGGTTTCTCCAAACGCCCCGCCCAGCGTATTGTAAAGAGGTTGCGAACAAAGCGTTAATCACTAATCCAGCAACTCCACACTTATTATGCCACGCATTCGATGTGAATTGTGCAAAAAAGGTGTAAGCACCGTCCTAAATCCAATACCGTTTTTAATCTTTGACAAGAAACGGAGTATTCTATATAAGTTGTTGATATGGAACAAGTACGGAATTTTAGGCAGGAATAGAGGAGATGAACGAAGTTACGCACGAGAACGACCGGACGTTGAAGTCTATGAAATGCAAGCCGATTTTATCATTGCTTGTCCTTCTCTGCTGTTCTCTGCAAGTACTCTCGGGGAAAGAAAGTGTCATCCACAACGATACCATCTGGTATGATACGAGTGGCAATGAGATCTGGTGCAATGGGGGTCACATGATAAGGGAAGGCAAGACCTTCTACTGGGTAGGCTACGAAACCAGGCCCCGAACTGGCTTCAGGAATATCAAGCTGTACTCCTCCATTAACTTAGCAGACTGGAAGTTCGAGCATAATATCCTCAGACCAGAAGGCGCACTATCTATTCTTGGCTGGGCAGGACGGCCAGGGCTGCTGTATAACCGTGCCAACAAAAAATACGTCGTGCTTTTTGAAGCCGACTCCCAGAAGTGGGAAAGACATAAAGTCGGTTTTGCCCGTTGCGACACTATCGATGGAGACTACGAATTCGTACGATACGAGTACCCAGAGGGCCAGAGATCAACCGGCGACCAGTCCGTCTATCAAGAAGGTGGAGATGGTTACCTGGTTTGTACGCTCGACAAATTGATCGGTGGCAAGAGATACCTCAACCAAAGCTTGACAATATTTAAGCTTACGCCCGATTTCCTTAACATCGAGAAAAAGGTGTACGAGGGATTCGATAATGTCAATGGAGATACTTCCGTATATCCACGCGATCACACTTCACGTGAAGCCTCGCATATCATCAAAGTCAAGGATGTGTATTACTGGTTTTCATCGGGCTTGGAGGGGTGGAATTCCACCCAAACTAAATATGCAACAGCTACCTCACTCTCGGGTCCATGGTCCGGTCTGAAGGTTCTCCCCACAGACCCTGTTTCCAAAGATTCGTTCAATACACAGCATGATTTTGTGATTCCAATAACTGGTAGTGAGACTACTACCTACCTGTATGTGGGAGACAGGTATAGCCAGCACCATGGCCGGGGAATTGGCAGAAACATCTTTCTTCCATTAGTCTGGGAAGAAGGTGTACCCAAGCTGAAGTGGTACTCGGCATGGAAGATTGACACGAGTACAGGTAGTTACGAGCCTAAACAGCAACGACAATAGAATAACCGAATTTGCACGGTATGGCATGACAAACAAGTGGAAAACTATGAATATAAGTGCTTGCTCTGTTGAAAACCTTAAGCGGCACGCCTGATTATCATCAGGTTGTGCGTCAGCATTCTTAAAAAGCATTCGCGTTCACGCGATTGGTCGGTGCGTGACCGCAACGCTGAACCTAAAAGACGTTTATTACGAGAAAAA
>JALHUO010000180.1 GCA_022866545.1 Dehalococcoidia bacterium
CGATCTCCTGTTGCCTCCCCGAACGTGAGGCATTACCCAAGATGCCACCGCTTAATCTGCCCAACTTGCAGTCCCTTATGTGGGATAAGGTGGGAATCATCCGTTCTGGCAAGAGCCTCAAGGAGGCGGTAGGCATTCTTGCCACCTGGGAAAGCTGCCTGCCTCAACCCGGTGACCGTCCCTCCTATGAGCTGAGTAATCTGGTATTATGTGCCAGGCTCGTGACCGAGACTGCCTTGCTCCGCGAGGAAAGCCGTGGCGCTCACTTCCGCACAGACTTCCCGCGGACTTCACCGGAATGGCAAAGGCACATTGTTCTTAGGAAAAATGCCATCAAATAAACTCCAGATTGAAGATATTATCGACCGCGCCCTGGCTGAGGACCTTAGCAAAGGCGATGTCACTACTGAGGCCTTAATATCCACCGATTGGCGAGGGACGGGCTTCATCGTGGCTAAGAAAGAAGGCATCCTGGCCGGTATAAACGTAGCCAAACAGGTTTTCCATCGGGTTGATCCGGAGTTGAAAGTGGAGGTTCTTCTGGAAGATGGGGCTGGAGTCAAGCCGGGGAGTAAAGTGGCTAACGTGTCGGGCAGCATTGCCAGCATTCTCCAGGCAGAGAGGGTCGCCCTGAATTTCCTGCAGCGCTTGAGCGGCATTGCCTCAGAGACCAATCGCTATGTCGAAGCGGTCAAGGGAGTGCCTGTGCGCATTATGGATACCAGAAAGACCACGCCGGGCTTGAGGTCTGTGGAAAAACATGCCGTCAAAGCAGGCGGCGGTGAGAACCATCGTATGAGTTTGGGCGATGGCATACTCATCAAGGATAATCATCTGGCGGCGCTCCGCAGCCGGGGATTAAATATCAAACAGATTGTAGCTAGAGCAAGGCAAGATTCCCCGCAGCGGCTGCCGGTCGAGGTGGAGGTCGAGACCGTGTCGGAAGCTTTGGAAGCCGCGGAGGCCGGAGCGGATGTCGTCATGCTGGATAATATGAATCTCGAGGAGATGCGTAAGGCGGTGAAGTCTATTCACGGCCGTGCTCTAATTGAAGCCTCGGGTGGAATTACGTTGGATAATGTTCGAGCTGTAGCTGAAACCGGCGTTGACTTTATTTCTGTCGGCGCCCTCACCCACTCCGCTCGGGCCTTGGATATCAGTCTTGAGCTTGAAGTCCCCTAGTTAAGAAATCAGCGGGCGCTCTTCTCGGCGATGACCAGATAGCGTTCCGGACTGTCCTCGAAGCGGGTTATCTTCAATCCCACCTGCTTTATCAGCCCTCTGAGCTGAGATTCGTCTGGTAGAAGGTCATGGGCGACTATGCCACCGACTGACTGATGAAGCCGGTTAAGCATGTCCCGGCTCATGGTATGGCAGATGACCAGCCTGCCGTGATTTCTGAGCACCCGGGCTATTTCCTCTAATGCCCCAGCCTTGTCGTCGAAATGGGGAAAGGCGCTGTTGCATATGGCCATGTCCACGGAACTGTCAGCCAGGGGAACGGCGAGAACATCAGCCTGGGCAAAGACAACCATTGGCGGGAAATTCTTGGCTCGCGCTTGAACCAGCATCTCCGCCGAAAAATCCAGGGCGATAATCCTTCCGTCACCGCCCAGTTCTGTGATTAGAAAGGGCAAAAGGACACCCGTGCCGCTGCCAATATCAAGTACATAATATCCAGGTTTGATGCCCAATTCCTTGACGATGTTGCCCAGGCACTTCAGCCTGTCCCGGGTAAGCTCTTTGTCCCAGGTTGGCGCCAGTTGGTCGAAATACTCTTGAAGTTGCATAACTAACCTGCCGGCGGAACTTGCCGCCATCCCTTGACCTTTCTCTTAGGAGAGAATACGGTTGCCAGGCCGAAGATAATAGCCGAAGTTATCACTATGGCGGCGCCCGAGGGGATGTCCAGCAGATAGGAAGCTGCCAGTCCTGCCCAGCAAGAGACAACACCGAAAGCAACGGCGATAAGGAGCATCTTTTTCAAGCTATACGTGAGTTGATAGGCGGCGGCTGCGGGATTGAGGATCAGACTGTAGATAAGCAAGCCGCCTATTGTTTGCAGCGAAGCGGTGATAGTTACGCCGGTAGAGAATAGCAAGCCATAGAAGACAATAGTTGCCGGAATGCCCACGGCTAGAGCTACCCCCCGATGGCAAATCACTGCCTGAATTTCCTTGTAGAAGGCAACCACCAGCCCGACTATGACGCCTGTTACAGCGGCTAAAAAGATGAGGTCCTGCTGCGTAACGGTCAATATGCTACCCCAGAACAGGCTCAAGGCTTCCGTCCTTGCCCCGGGCATGAGGCCCATGAACAAAAAAGCGAGTCCCAGCATCAGGGAGAAGACAATGCCTATGGAAGTATCGGGGTTTAGTTCCCCGCGGTCAGCCACCGGTCCGATAATGGCTGTGGAGCCGAGGCTGAACAGCAAGGCACCAATCAGGGGGCTGAATCCCAGCCAGAGGCCGAGCAGCGCTCCCGCGAAAGCAGCGTGGGCAATGCATACCCCGATAAAGGAGAGGTGCATGGTGACTACGAAGACGCCCACCACAGAACAGGTTATGCCGCCGAATAACCCGGCCAGGATGGCATTTTGCATGAAATGGTACTGTAAAACAGATAGATCCATGTCGTCTTTACCTCAACTCTTAAATGTCAAGAACCGTCTCCTTTACTGAGATTGCCATTCCCCGACAAGTCGGGGCTCGCAATGACAAGCGAGGGTGTCATTGTGACGCTCTCTCGTCACGTCTGGCATTGCGATGCCCTTCTGTCGCTTCCTTTATTGCGGGGCTCTTTTTTTCTTGTGTCATTGCGAGGAGTGAAACGACGAAGCAATCTCAGTTGGTATCGAGATCGGGGCTCCGTAAAGCTGACTCAGCACCTCTTCCCGAAGCGTTGACTCGGGGCTACCTTGCTGCCATATTCTGCCGTCTTTCATTAGAATCAGCCGCTGGCAAATAGGGGGCAGCGTTCTCAGGTCATGGGTGACAAATAGAGTGGTCATCCGGTATTCCCTGTGAACTAGCTGTATCAGGCTCAGGATTTCATGTTGAGCTTTCTGGTCTATCGAAGCCGTCGGCTCGTCGAGAAGAAAGATCTCAGGCTGCTGGACTAAAGCCCGGGCAATGGCCGCCCTTTGATATTCACCGCCGGACAGATGTCCTATCGGGCGTTGAGATAGATGAGCTATGCCGACCATTTCCAATACCTTATCCACTGTTTCCCAGTGAGTACGCGTTGGTCGATGGAATAGCCCCAGGCGGCCGTAGCAGCCTACCATCACCGTTTCTCTAACATTGATAGGCAGCCTGGGGTCGATATTTTCTACCTGAGCTACATAGCCTATGCGCTTTCTCAAACTACCCCCTCTTTTCCCATCTAGCCGCGAACCTAATACCCGGACCTGTCCGTGGACCAGTTTGCCCAGGCCATTGATCACCGTAAGCAGGGTAGTCTTGCCGGCGCCATTGGGTCCGATAATGCCGATGAATTCCCCCTTCTTCACCTCCAAAGACACGCCCTGTAAAGCCACGTCTTCGCGGTAAGAAACCACGGCGTCTTGAATCTCGATGACTGTGTTATCCATATTGCTCCTCCCATTCATTCAAAGCGTCCAGCAGGAAATCAACGTTCTTATCTATTGCCTTCTCCCAGGTTTCGGTATTCTTCAAGCCGCCGGGGAAGTTGGATATGATTACCGAAATTGCTTCAATATCCTGTTCCATAGATACGCCTAACGTCGTGGAACCGCTCTGGAGATTGTCGATCACTAGAACTACTCCAGCTTCTATAGCTTCGGTTATCAACTGCTGCACATCGGCTGGGCTTAGCTCCTCAGGTCGGCCATAGGTAGCCACGACATCAAATCCGGCCCACCTTACAAATCCTTCTTGCATAGCGGCACAGATTACCTTTACTCCATCTACTGCCGCATCCTGCAATCTATCTTTCACCTGTTCGCCATAAGCTAAGATAGCTTGCGCCCTTTCTGTAGCGTTCCCTGCGTAATACGCGGCGTTTTCCGGGTATATCTCGC
>JALHUO010000181.1 GCA_022866545.1 Dehalococcoidia bacterium
AAAAACCATTGCGGTTGCCCTTGAACAGCGATTGATGAACGTGCATACCGCTACCATTGATGCCGAGAACTGGCTTGGGCATAAAACTGGCATAGACTCCGTGCCTCAGCGCTATCTCCTTGACCACAATGCGATAGGTCATCACATTATCAGCCATGGTCAGGGCATCAGTGTAGCGCATGTCTATTTCGTGCTGACTAGCAGCAGCTTCATGATGGGACTTGTCAACACCAATGCCCATGGCCTCTAGTGCGAGCACTGTCTCCCGCTTCAAGTCATCGGCCGCACCCGGCGGGGTCATGTCAAAGTATCCCCCCGCATCCAGACCCTCGCAGCTTTTTGAATCCTTGAAATAGAAGTACTCTAATTCGGGGCCGACATAATAGGTGTAGCCCAGATTTGCAGCTCGCTCCAAATTCCTTTTCAATACAAGCCTGGGGTCGCCTTCGAAAGGCTCACCACCGGGCTTCAAGATGTTACAAAACATACGTGCCACTGCCGTATGCTCTCTAGGCATCCAGGGGAGCAATTGAAAGGTGTCAGGGTCGGGCACAGCGACCATGTCGCTTTCATCAATACGGGCGAAGCCTTGAATTGAAGAGCCATCAAAACCCATTCCTTCCTCCATAGTGGTCTCCAGTTCGTTTACGCCGACGGATAGGCTCTTAAGGAAACCCAGAATATCGGTAAACCATAGCCAGACAAATTTGACGTCATGTTCCTTTACCGTCTTCAGAACGTATTGTTTCGCTTCCTCTCTGGTCTTCTTGTCAATCATGCTTTTCCTCCTTGTTTCGTATATTATATCAAGCTACTTTTCCCTGAATTTATTCGTAATGGGCAATCTTCTATCCCGGCCAAAATCCCTAGGAGTTATCTTGATACCAGGAGCAGCTTGGCGGCGCTTATATTCGCTCCTGTCCACCAAGCGAGCCACCTTTATAATGGTGTCACGGTCAAAGCCCATGGCCATAATCTGGTCAATCGCCAGGTCGTCTTCCACATGAGCTTTCAGTATCGGGTCCAATATTTCGTACGGTGGCAACGTATCTGTATCCTTCTGGTCTGGCCTCAGTTCCGCCGATGGAGCTTTGGCCAAGACAGAGCGCGGTATTACCTCTTTCCCAGCCGCCCGGTTCTTATACTTGGCCAATTGATAAACCGTGGTTTTGAGCACATCCTTGAGAGGGATAAATCCCCCGGCCATATCACCATAGAGAGTAGTGTAGCCTGTGGCTATCTCGCTCTTGTTACTGCAAGCGAGCACCAGCCAACCAAACTTGTTGGACAGGGCAAACAGAATGTTACCCCTGATCCTCGCCTGAACGTTCTCCTCAGTGATGTCAGGCTGGCTATCTCTGAAGGGCTCTGCCAGTGTTTCCAAATAAGAACTAAACGGTTTCTCAATGGAGATCACTTTGTAGTGTATGCCTAGATTTCTAGCCAAAGCTTCGGCGTCAGACAAGCTCCCAGGGGATGAATAGCGAGAGGGCATGGAAACACCGATGACATTATCGGCCCCAAGCGCATCGGCAGCTATGGCTGCCACCAGACTTGAATCAACGCCGCCGGACAAACCTATCACCACTTTCTCAAAACTATTCTTGCGCACGTAGTCTCTGACGCCAAGAACGAGCGCCTGGTATATTTCGGCAACCTCAGTCAGTCTTTCAGGTTGCCTTGCTGGCAGAGGCGGCCTGACTGCTTTGGGGGCTTCCTTCGATATCTCAACCTTGGTAACTCGTTCCAATTCTTTCTTGACCCATGGTGTTTCTTTCCTCAGGCGAGGGTCGCGCAATTGTGAACGAAACACCGATTCCATATCCAAATCGACTACAACAAGATCTTCCTCAAACTGCTTGCCCCGCGCAATAAGGTTTCCCTGTTGGTTGAAAATTGCGCTATTCCCATCGAACACGAGTTCATCTTGTCCCCCAACTAGATTGTTGTAGGCAACGATAGCCACATTGTCTGCTGCTCTGGTAGCCAGCATCCTCTCTATTGAGAATCCCTTGCCAGCATGGTAGGGAGAAGCACTTATATTAATCAGTAGCCTGGCCCCCGCATAGGCTTGCAATGTTGCCGGCCCAGTCTCGTACCAGATGTCCTCGCAGATGGTTATGCCTACGCCAATGCCATAGGCAGTGAAAACGGGACACTCTTTGCCTGCCTGGAAATACCTGTTTTCGTCGAAGACGCCATAGTTCGACAAGTAGAATTTGCGGTAAATGCCGGCCAATTTCCTGTTGTAGAGCACCGCGGCAGCATTATATGTATCGCCATCGCTATCGACGAAGCCGACCACTGCCGCTATGCCCGAAGTGTGTTCTATTATACTGTCAAGGCTTTCCCTATTCCGCCTGATAAACTGCGGCTTAAGCAGCAAGTCTTCAGGAGGGTAGCCAGTTATCGACAATTCGGGAAAAGTGAGCAGGTCAACTCCCAGCGATTTCGCCCGGTCAATGAATTCGACTATCTTCCTGGTATTGCCACTGAGATCACCCACAGTGGAATTAATCTGCGCCATCCCGAACCTGATGTTGTGCAATTTGTCTCCTTACCAAAACGATGAATAGTATAGCAGACGTCAACAAGCATTTTTCGCAGTTGATAGACGCCGATACAGGATAGACTACCTTCTTGCCCAAATGCTCTTGGCCCACCCCACAACATTCAGAAGAACGCGGAAGCCGTCTCCATAATTCCGGTAAAACTCTCTCTAGAGGAGTTTATGATATTTCAAGATCCAAGCTGACTGCCTCGCAGGACTCCATCCCGATTATTGTGGGATGGTTTCTGGCTGACCATGTTCAAGAAATAGCTATGAAACCTCAAGTCGTCTGTGAACTCCGGGTGAAAAGCACAGGCCAGCAGCCGATTTTGTCTGATGGCGACGATGGTGCCATCAGCAAGACGGGACAGGATTTCCACGCCTGGCTTGGCCTCTTCGATGATCGGGGCTCGAATGAAAACAGCATGGAATGGGTCCTCGCCCACAGGCGGTATCTCCAGGTCTGCCTCAAAGCTATCAACTTGGCTGCCAAAGGCGTTGCGCTTGACCCTTGCATCCATGAGAGCCAGAGTCTCCATTTCATAGTTAGAGATATCCTTGATGAGCAAGACCATCCCGGCACAAGTCCCCCAAATCGGCAAACCATTTCGAGCCATCTCCCTTATGGGCTGAATCAATCCGAAACTCTCCATAAGCCTCAGCATGGTAGTGCTTTCTCCGCCGGGGATAACAAGCCCATCCAGTGTATCAAGTTCATGGGGCAGTCGAATTTGAGGAGCCTCTACACTCAATTGTCGTAGACTGTCAATATGCTCTATGAAGGTCCCCTGTAGAGCGAGAACACCCACTCTCATATGTTGTCGATGTCCCGAGTCGATTTCTGATGGTTAGACCTGTGTTTAGGCTGCGGACTCAAGTGATTATCTCTTAGCTACTGCTTATTATGCACCAAGCCAGCTAACGAAGCAAGCTTCTGTTACGCTTGACATACATAACTTGGCTTTGATATTGTGCAAAGTGGTTTCTTATTGCCCATAGCATGCGGACTCAATCCTGAGGCTGCTGCTTTTGAATCGGGGATAGAGATGGAAACCCATACGATGAGCGTTAGTGTGAAATACAGAGACTTGATCGCCTGCAAGGAGTTATGAAATGAGATCTATAAGGATCATACCATGTCTGGATGTGAAGGACGGCAGAGTGGTCAAGGGAATTGAATTTGTGAATCTAAGGGATGTTCGAGACCCTGTGGAGGCAGCAGAGGCTTATTGCCGGGAAGGCGCTGACGGAATCGTCTTCCTCGACATCGCCGCTAGCATTGAGGCCAGAAAAACAAGGCTAGACTGGGTCAAGCAGGTGGCAAGGAGGATTACAGTTCCTTTTGCAGTGGGCGGCGGAATCAGAAATATCGAAGATATGGAAGCCCTATTCGACATCGGCGTAGACAAAGTCTCAATCAATACTGCGGCTGTAAGGAATCCTGAACTTATCAGAGAGGCCTCGAGGAAGTTCGGCAAAGAAAGACTTATTGTGGCCATTGACGGGCGGAAGAATCCGCCCGGAACTAGCGTTCCACGATTAGAGGTCATGGTCAAAGGCGGTGGCGAGTCCGCTGGGCTGGACATCACTGACTGGGCGAAGAGGGTAGAGCAGTTAGGGGCTGGGGAGATTCTGCTCACCAGCAAAGATGCCGATGGCACAAAGCAAGGATACGATTTGGAGATGACCAGAGCCGTGGCCGAAGCTGTCAGCATCCCAATTATTGCCTCAGGAGGAGCAGGCAAACTCGAGCATCTCTATGAAGCTGTAACAATTGGCAAAGCGTCGGCAGTCTTAGCCGCCTCTATTTTCCACTTCGGAGAAATATCCATCTCCGAGGCGAAGATGTACCTTAAGGGAAAGGGAATAATGATTAAAGACTCGCTATAATGATTCATTTGGCCATCTCATTAAGATGGTCTTCTCCCGGATCGATAAAGGCTGGAGATTATCATTATCCTAAGATGCAACTATAGGAGGAGAAAAGAACTTGGAAAAGATTAATGCATTTGACGTGGTAAAACAACAGATAGACAGGTGTGCCGAAATCCTGGGCTTGCCACCAGACGTAACTGCAATGCTCAAAACGCCTATGCGCGAACTCCACGTATCGCTGCCAGTGCGGATGGATGATGGTCACATAGAAGTGTTCCAGGGGTTTAGAGTTCAATACAATGATGCCAGAGGCATCACAAAGGGTGGTATTAGATTCCATCCCGACGAAACCATCGATACCGTTCGAGCACTGGCTGCCTGGATGACATGGAAGTGCGCCTTGCTAGACCTGCCTCTAGGAGGTGCCAAAGGTGGTGTTATCTGCAATCCCAAGGAGATGTCTCCCGGTGAATTAGAAAGATTGAGCCGAGCATACGTGCGGGGCATATTCCAGTTCATCGGGCCTGACAAAGACGTGCCTGCCCCCGACGTTTATACTACCCCACAGATTATGGCTTGGATGATGGATGAGTACTCAGCCATTGCGGCGAAGCCACAATTCGGCGTTGTCACGGGTAAGCCGCTAGCGATTGGTGGTTCTCCCGGACG
>JALHUO010000182.1 GCA_022866545.1 Dehalococcoidia bacterium
CAGCCGGTATCTTTCTTCTTCGGGGTCTTTCTGGGGTCGGAGTTTTATCTTGAGCCGCTCCCTTATCTCGGAGATGATGCGGGCCACATCGGCGGCGCCGGTGCCCAGCTCTTTCCTGAGGTCTTTGACCTCGCGGCTGAGCACATAGGAGCGCAGCGCCTCGACGAAGGCCAGGTAGGGCAGAGACAGCGAGCCTGCCTCGTAGCAGTGGCCGACCAGTGTCCGCCCGCCGCGCAGGGTGACATAGGTTGATAGCTGTTCACATAAGGCGGTCTTGCCGATGCCCGGCTCGCCCATCACCATCATCAGGGCACCCTGCCCTGACATAGCGCCATCAAAGGCGGACTTAAGCTGTTTTAACTCTGGCTCGCGGCCGACAAATACCCTCCGGTAGAGGGGATTTTCAGCGGGGGCTTCCCGCGATGGCTCTTTTATCTTACCTGCCTCGATCGCTTCCAGGGCCTGGAACACAACCGCGGCCGACTCGGGACGTTTCTCAGGGTCTTTCTCCAGTAACTGCAGAATGAGCGTCTCCAGAGCCGGGGGCAAGTCGGCCCGGTGCCACGTGGGTGATACCGGCGGCGTATTAATATGTTGACCGATGATGGCTACCGAATCGTCCCCCACGAAGGGCGGACGCCCGGTCACCATTTCATAGAGCATTGCCCCCAGGGAATAGAGATCAGCTTTATTCGTTACCTTACCGCCCATGGCCTGCTCCGGCGGCATATAGGTCACCGTACCTACCATCATGCCGGACTGGGTCAGGCGGGGAAGGTCAACCGCCACCGCCAGACCGAAGTCACCTATCTTGGCGGTGCCGTCGGCACTGATCCAGACATTGCCGGGTTTTATATCGCGGTGGATAATCCCCTTGCCGTGAGCATACTCCAGGCACCGACAGATGGCCTGGGCAATACCGACTGCCGGCTCGATGGGCAGGCGGTGCTCCGGGGCTTTCTCAATCACGCCTTCGATGTCGCCACCAGGCATGACAGGGATAACGATGTAGGGCTGTCCTTCATGGTCCCCCAGATCGTGGATGGTGACGATGTTGGGATGGTCGCCGAGCCGGCCCATTGCCCGGGCTTCGCGGGAGACGCGCGTTCGACTGGCGTCATCCAGTTTCTCGGTCTTGATGAGGGCAAAGGCCACATCACGGTCAAGGAACGTATCATGGGCGAGGTAGACCTTCTTCTTGCCCCCCTCCCCGAGGAACTTCTTCACCTGGTAACGGCCATTAGCAAAGGAGGTAGGAATGGGAGCGAGGGTTGGGGTGGGTGGCGGGGGTGCCAGTTCAACAAGAGCATGGCCACACTCGTGGCAGAACCTAACACTACTGGGGTTCTTGTGACCGCAGCTTTGACAAGTCAACTCTGCTTGAAGCGGCTGACCGCATTTACCGCAGAACTTCACGCCTTCAGGATTATCAGCCTGACACTTTGGACACTTCATGATTAACACCCCTCCCCACGGTTCACAGTCTATGACCGCTATGCAGGAATGTCAAGCACTTCACATGTGATTCCTTGTTGTCTGGTTTTCTGGTCAGGTAAGAGAAAGACTGAAGGTCTGGAAAAAGGCCCTACCTTCTATAATGGGCGCCTCGCCATGGATAGAGGGGGAACTCTCGAGGATTTGCCGCCAGCGAGCATCAAGCCTGACGTCCTGAGCGCAGCGAAGGATCTCGCCAAGTAGCCTCACTAGCCAGCTTAAGCTTTTGAGTATCGGTCCACTGCCAGCGCAGGCCATTTCCTTTCGAGTTCAACTGCAGGGTTCCCCTGGCTATCAATTCGCCTATTCGCCGCTTGCCTAATGCGATGTCAATGCCCAGCTTCTGCGACACTCGGCGGCCTAGCTCGGACTCGGCGTTGCCCTGATTCAGGATAGCGGCTGATGCCATGCCTCCGACTTTCTCGATGATATCTCCCTGGAACAGGGCCCACACGAATTCATTTCTTTCCTTGCCTTCGATTATCTCGGCGCACCCGGCATCCCCATCTTTGGCCCGCTGCTTTATATCATCCCAGGCAGCTTCGATCCCCCTGTTATAGAAAGACATGGCCTCTTCAACCATCTCCGTGCTCATGGTCGGCGTCTCGGTGATGGGCTCGTTGGCGTTATAGCGTGCCCAGTTCCGACTGAGGATGCGAATGCCATAGTCTTTAGCTCTCTCGTATATTTCGGTTCCGGGTAGCGGCGACAGCATGTGGAAGCCGTACTTGGCCCCATATTGGTGATAAAGCTCGTCGCCAAAGGCCAGAGACTTCTGGGCCGTCTCGGGGCTTTCGCCGGGAAGCCCGAGGATGAAGGAATTGAAGACATTGATGCCCGCCTCGTAGGCAATCTTCACACCGCGCCTCACCCCTTCGGGGGTGATGCCTTTCCTTATAGTCTTCAGAATTCCTTCGTCCGCCGACTCGACGCCGAATAGCACCCACTCGCAGCCTGCCCGGTTCATTAACTGGGCGAGGTCCTCGCTGATCCTGTCCACCCGGGCAAAAACGCTCCATTTTAGCTTCAAGTTACGCCTGAGCATCTCCTCGCACACGGCTCGGGTGTGGTTGTGGTTGAGGGTGAAGGTGTCATCAACGATGTTGACCTTGGCCAGCCCGAAATCGCGCTGGAGTTTCTCAATCTCATCCACCACAAGCCCGGAGCTGCGAAAGCGGACTTTGGGGCCGAACATCCGACGTCCTGAACAGAAGATACAGCTAAAGGGGCAGCCGCGGCTGGTTATTACAGTGCACGGGGCGCCCAGGGCACGGTACCTCGCCATGGGCAACAACTCGCGTGCTGGTAAGGGTAGCTGGTCGAGGTTCTCAATGGGAGTTCGGGGAGGGGTCTTTACCACCATGCCTCCATCGGCAAAGGCAATGCCGGGCACCTCGTGGATGTCTTTGTCCTCTTCCACTGCCCTGGCCAGTTCGACCAGGGTTCTCTCTCCCTCACCGATGACTATAGCGTCAATCCATGGTGACTGGAGCAGGGTCTCCTCCAAAGCAAAGGTAACGTGGGGACCGCCGATAACAGTGAAGATATGTGGGTAGAGAGCCTTGCATACCTTGAGCATCCTCCGGGCAATGGGGTAGTTCAGGGTAACACAGGTTGCGCCCACGAGTTGTGGTCGGTAATCCTCGAGCTCTCGCCTTAGCTTCCTGGGATCGTAGTGGGTCACCAGGAAGTCCAGAATCTTGACCTCAATGCCTTCTTCGGCGAGGACACCGGCTAGATAACTTAAAGAGAGGGGAGGGAGTGGGCTCTCCTCCAGTGGGTGTGGTGTGCTCAGTAGCAATACTCGCATAGATATCAGCCAACAACTCGCTACCCCACGTCCCTGCCTTCCTAAAATCGGCGTCATGAGTATAGCTCTTGTCATACCCGAAATCAACCATATTAGGAAAGAAAGACTCAGGGCAGCCGGATTACCTGGCTGTGATGAAAGCCTTGGATGAATACCGAGAAACCGGCGGGGAGGGGAGTTAGGGTAGCGCTGGGGTGACGGGATTTCTTTCATTAAGATGACCTTGTGCGTGATGGTATAATCACGAGAATATAAGACACCTTTGGGAGGGCAATATGATAATTGATATGCATACTCACCTCTGTAATCGCGATGGTGTTGCCCAACCTTTCTGGGATGGCTGGGCAGAGGTTGCGGCATTGCGGGTCAACAGGCCGTTGGAAAGGGTGCAGAGGCGATTGCCGGAGTTGTGGGATGTCTCCGGTGACATGATAGTCAAGGATATGGATGCCGCCGGAATTGATAAGAGTGTGCTGCTGGCGATTGATTGGGGGCTGGCTCGCCATCTTGGCGACCTCAAGCTGAGCATTGAGGAGATAAATAAGACTTATGCCGACGCAGTGAAGAAACACCCCCAGCGACTAATTGCCTTTGCCGGCATTGATCCCAGAAGAAATAACGCGGCTAAACTGGTTGACAAGTTTCTCAAGGAGTGGGGTATGAAGGGGATAAAGTTTCATACGGCTGCCGGTTTTTATCCCAACGACAAGGCGTGTTATCCCGTCTATGAGAAAGCACTGGAATATGGGGTGCCTGTTCTGTTCCATACGGGGGAGGTGCTGAAGCCACTCTATTTCAAGTATTGCCAGCCCATTTATGTGCAGGAAGTAGCCATGGACTTCCCCGATTTGCCCATTATCCTGGCGCATACGGGCGGATGCTGGTACCCGGAAGCAGTGGCAATCTGTAATAACACCACAAATGTTTACCTCGATCTATCTGTCTGGCAGTCGCGGCTCCTCCGCCCTCTGGCGTTCTACAGAGATTTGAGGACGTTGTTGGACTCGGTGCCCTGGCAGAGAGTGTTGTTCGGCAGCGATTACCCTTTTCTGAAGCTGCTGATTAATCAAGAAAGGTGGGTCAAAGCCTTCACCGAGATTCCCGACTCCGTCAAGGAGCAGGGCATCGAGTTTAAGGACGAGGAAATTAAAGGGATAATGGGCGGCAACGCCGCCAGGCTCCTGGGACTTACAGGATAGTCTTGTCGCGCGCTAGATCCCCATCCCTCCGCTGACGACGAAGGCGCCGCCGCTCACATAGGAGGCAGCATCCGAGGCCAGCCAGATTACCATTTCAGCCACTTCTTCAGGTTCGCCCATTCTCTTCAAAGGTACACTGCTCTGAATAATGGCATCGGCGTCCTTTTGGGCACGCAGTTCTTCAGTCATGCGGGTTTTGATCCACCCGGGGCAGATGGCGACCACCCGGATGTTGTCCCTGCCATACTCGGTGGCTGCTGCGTTGGAAATTGCCACGATGGCGTGTTTGCTTCCGCTGTAGACGGACAGTCTTTCCGCAGTGGACACCCCGGCGATGGAGGCGTTATTTATGATGACCCCGCCACCCTGTTTCAGCATCACCGGTATTTCGTATTTCATGGACAGCCAGACGCCCTTAAAGTTGGTATCCACCACTTCGTCAAAGATCTCCTCGGTTGTCCGAATCATCCGGGCCATGATGCCGCCTACTCCGGCATTGTTAAAGGCGATATCCAGACGGCCGTATTCTTTCACGGTTTGGTTCACCATGTTTTCAACCTGTGAGGCAATTCGCACATCGGTCTGCACAAACATCGCTTCCCCACCGGCCTTTTTGATCATGTCCACAGTTTCTTTGCTTTCCCTTTCCCTGCGGGCAGCCACCACGACCCTGGCACCCCGTTCTCCAAATTTGATTGCCGTGGCGCGGCCGATGCCGGAACTCCCGCCGGTTACCAGTGCGACTTTTCCCGCAAATGTGTTCATCGTTGGCCTCCTTTTTGCTTGCTAGATCAATGTCGGGCTATGTTCTCTCTTAATGTCAATTGGACACTTTATCACCCGCAAACGCATAACCGCAATATGGGCGGCGTCTCCCAACCCTAGAGATTGCCACGCTTCGCTCGCAATGACATCTAACCCGTGTCGTTGAGAAGAAGTCACGGCTGAGGAGGAACTTTCTCCAGAGATAGGTAAAGCTCTTTTTGCTCTTCATAAGACGGGAACAGTTCCTTCAGCAGCATTATTCGCCCTTCGGACTTGAGTTTAGCCAATCCTTCCTGGCATTCTGGCTTGGCAAGGCTGGCGAACCATTCCCGACAGGCTCTAGGACGCGAGGGATATATGGTGCAGCGGGCTTTCCCATCTGCATCCCAGGCTAGGAAGACACAGCCTTTCTTGGTGTGCTTGAGCAGATAGCCTTCCTTTATCGGTGCCTTGTGAGCATACCTGGAGATACACTTTGGGTGTGATATTCCCAGGGCTGAGGCAATGTTGTCTATGTCCTCAGTGGTAAGCGGAGGTTGATAGCAGGTGCAGCATATGCCACAACGAAAACAGGGTATAGGAGTCTGCTCTGTTACGGCAATTTCCTTCCCTTCGACTGTCTTTATAGTTGCCTTCTCTACTGGCATGGCATTAAAGAATTCCGCGCTATCACTAGCTTAACCGAACTGGCCCCGAGTGACACGAGCTTCTTCGCTTCGCCCAGAATGACATAACAAGAGCCACTAATAGCCCAGGCCTATCTTCTTGGTTATCTCGGCTTCGTCGAACAAGTGGTGCAGACCCTTGAGGAAAGAAGTCGAGCCGTTATCCAATAGCCACTGCCCGAACCTTGCCCCCTCTAGCTCAAGCTCGTCAGGTGTGATTGCTAACCTGAATACCAGCTTGGCATAGCCCTTTTCCTGGGACCGGGCAATGATGAAAACTCTCGCTTCGCTCATTCCCCCTCCTCGACGTACCTCTACGTCATCTAGTCTTGATTTCCTGTTCAATTCCGGGCATTTTTGTAGTCGTCTGATCTATCAGGCACATCCTGTCATTGCGAGCCCCGACTTGTCGGGGCGTGGCAATCTCATTACATCCCCACAAGATTGCTTCGTCGCTTTGCTCCTCGCAATGACGAGCAGGTGAAAGCTCAATAAACTGGGCAACCACGCTTTTGAACATCTCGATCATCCGACAGAAAGTACACCCAATAGCTTCTCGTGAAGTCTGTTGTTGGAGAATAAAAGGTCGCTTGTCTGTGGCTGCCAGGGGTTGCCCTGAAAATCGCTGACCTTGCCGCCCGCTTCGCGGACCAACAAGACACCGGGGGCGACATCCCAGGGCTCAATCCTGGTGGTAAAGTAAGCCTCTCCTTTGCCGGCGGCAACCCAGGCTGTTTCCAGCCCGGCCGAGCCCAGCTTGCGTGTATCGGTGACCCGTGGATAAACCTTATGCAGAAGCTTACCTGTTCTTTCCCGGTCTTTGTCTCCTCCTTCGCAGTAGAAAATATAGCTCTGGCTAAGGTCTGACACATCTGATACCTGAATTTTCACCCCGTTTAAGTACGCCCCCCTGCCTTTCTCCGCAAGGTAAAACTCATCGATTGCAGGCGCATAAATTGCCCCCAATAGAAGTTTGCTCTGGTGCATTAGAGCTATGCACACTGAAAAGAAAGGGTTGAAGTTGGCGAAATTGCCCGTGCCATCCAGGGAATCCACAATCCAGAGCCAGTCGGGATCACCTTCGAGAAGACCGCTTTCCTCAGTGAGCAGGCTGTGGTGAGGATAATGCCTCCTAATCTCTCCAACAATCAACCTGTCCACCTTCTTATCATATTTGGTGATTGCTTCCTTGGCCGTGCTCCGCTCCTTGAGCAAATCCCAGTCCTTGCGGAAATGTCTCATCAGGGTATCGCCGGCCTTCCTGGTCAGGCTCTCAATGAGTTCCTTCATGTCCTACTTATTTTAGCATTGCTGCCAAGAATGGGACTGAACATATGGGTTTACGGAATAATTGGGGAGGGGCTGCACTCATCCTCCTCTCGCGTCGTATTGACCAGACCGCATCCTGTACCAATTGGCCTGATTCCAGAGGACTAATCGCTGAGTAGACAGATGCCTCCATCATTGTTACAATTGCGTCCTGCGCGCGACTGGCAATCGCTCTCAGATAGACATGGTGTTCACCGACACCAGAGGCAGGGTACCCACGTGTCAGGCGGGCGATAGTCTGGTTCGCGGTACCCTCGGCTATCATAGCTCGGGAGGCAGTTGACCATGTTAAAGATACGACGTTTCATGAAAGGGGTAGATGAGCCGATCTGGGTCGGCATATTGAGTGAATCCCGCAAGAACCGTGCAGACTGGAGATCCATCACAGCGGAAGAGATGCTTCGCCAGGAGCAGGAGAATCCGAGCTTCGACCCGGAGGGGAGGTTCGTCGCGGAGCTTGAGCAAAGGCCGGTCGGCGTAGTGCACGCCAACGTGGAGAAACTCAGAGAAGAGAGAACGGGATTCGTTCGTCTTGACGTTATTCCTGAATCTCGTGGCAGAGGAATCGAGCGCCAGCTTGTAGAGACTGCCCTCAAGGAGCTCAAGGCCCGCGGCATGGCAATTGCACAGGCATCGGTTGATTCCGGGGAACTGGATTACGTACGGCTTCTCCAGGAGTTGAAGTTCGAGCAGGTTCGGGTGATGAGCTTTATGGAGATGGAGCTGGCAAACTTCCCACAGGGCATCGGAGCGGACAGACAGATATCCATCAAGGCCCTCCGAAAGGATCGGGAAGAGGATATGAAGCTGTGGACCTGGCTCTTGAATGAAACGTTCAGAGAACACTTCAACTTCCGTCCAAATACACTAGAGGAGATGCGTCACTTCCTGCTCTCGGATCTGTATTACAACAAGGATAAACAGGTTTTCTTCGCTGTCCTCGACAACGAGACCGTGGGTCATATCGGCGTTGGCATAGATGAGAAGTACAACCTGGAGAAGCACGTAGAGGCAGGAGACATCTTCACGATAGGGGTCTTGAAAAAGCATAGACGAAGAGGCATAGGAGCCAGGCTCATGCTGCACAGCCTCGAGGCGCTGCAGGCGAAAGGCATGACCAAGGCGACGTTGGGCGTAGACAATTACAATCCAACGGAAGCCATGAGGCTCTACGAGAAAGTCGGATTCAAGGTAAAGAAGAAAGACCTTGTCTTCGAAAGAGGCCTTTAGATCCTCGCAGGCTTATCATTGCCGATAGAACAGAAGTTGGCGCGAAGGCTATCCGGCCGGTAGTACTAAGGCCCCTTTGGAGTTGACATAACATACTATTTGTGTCAGGAGGTGAGAGCATGGCGATAGTCGAAGTAAGCTGCGTCCCTCTGGGAACAAAAACTCCTTCAGTGAGCCAGTATGTGGCACGGGCGGTTAAGGTTCTCGAGCATGAAAAGGATATCAAGTACGAGATAACTGCGATGGGGACGATTATTGAAGGTGATCTAGACAGGGTTTTGGCGGTAGTAAGGAAGATGCACGAAGAGACCTTTGGAGACGGGGTCGCCAGAGTGGTGACCACGATTAAAATCGACGACCGGCGAGACAAGGCCCAGAGCATGAAGGGGAAGGTGGATTCCATCAGGAAGAAGCTGCAGGATTAGCTTGGTCATCCCAAGTCTGTTGTTAGAATCCCCCTCTTAAGATAAGAGGGGGTTGGGGGAGTTATGAACAGGCACCTGTATAACGATCCAACTACAAAGCCAGACCGGCGTCGCCTCAGAAAGGATTCGACCGATGCCGAGCGAAAACTTTGGAATATACTTCGAAGTAGACACATGGCTGATCTTAGGTTCTTTCGACAATATAGCGTAGCCCATATACCATTGATTTTTATTGCCCCGAACGAAGATTGGCAATTGAAGTTGATGGAGGGCAACACGGAGATGCATGTGGGCAACAACATGATGTCCGGCGCAGTAACTATCTTAAGAAATTAAACATTCGTGTGATAAGATTCTGGAATAACGAGGTGCTTCAGAATATCGAGGGGGTAGGGCAAAGGATTAGAGAAGAGGTTGAGAGGCCTTCATAACCCCCTTTATCCCCTTATCTTAAGGGGGATGTTTAAGGATAGAATCCTCTGGCTAGCGAAGGACAACGCATGGATCTCTCTTGTTTGCTTTCTTTGCTCAAAGATGTGCCTGCCTACAAGCATTTGGCGGGTGAACTGCGCACAGCCAAAGGCGAGCACAGGGCAGTCATACTGGATGCTGCCAGGCCCTACCTGATTGCCGCTCTCTACGAACAGCTTAATTCGCCCTTTATGGTGGTGACTGCTCAGCCTGAGACTGCCAGGAAGCTTCATGAGCAGCTTCGGGTCTGGTGTTCCGCTTCCGCCGAGTTGCATCGCCTCCCTGAGCTCGACTTCCTGCCCTATGATAAGTCCCAGCTATCGGCTCTCAGCTATCAGATGATAGAGAGGTTGAGGGCATTGGCCACCTTAGCCCTTTATGAGCCTCTCGCGTCTTGTCATTCTGAGGGAGCGAAGCGACCGAAGAATCTCATTGATAGCAGTCTCTTCGAAGAATCCGAAGACCCTTCGCTGGCGGTCAGGGTGACAAAACCTCCCTTGGTAGTAACCTCGGCCCTGGCCATCATGAGTAAGACTATCCAGCGCAGGGATTTTGTGGCTGCCTGCCATATTCTAAAGCCAGGCATGGCAGCTGAGCCACTCGAGCTACTGCGCCGATGGCAGAGCATGGGTTACGAAACGGAGGACGGTGTCGAGGTGCCCGGGCAGATGAGCAAGCGGGGCGGCATTATTGATGTCTTCCCCCTCTGCAGCCAGTCACCAGTCCGCATAGAGTTCTTTGGCAACCAGATAGAGGGCATGAGGGGCTTCGAGCCAGAAAGCCAGCGCTCGACCAGCCCTGTATCCTCGTTGATTATCACCCCGGCTAGAGAGTTTATGCCAATGGTTGATAGCTCAGAAGTGCTGGCTGGCAGCGTCCTTGATTATCTTGGCAGCGATGCCCTGCTTATCCTCGATGACCCTGAAGGAATTGAACTTGCCGTCACCAGGCTAAACGAGGAAGCCCTAGAATTAAGGGCCACAAAGATAGAAAAAGGCGAGCTACCTGAAGACTTTCCTTCTCCTTACCTCACCTGGGAAGAACTAGAGTCGCAGTTAAAAGAGAAGCATCGTGTGGCGCTGCTGAATGCTGTCAGCTATCAGCTGTCAGCTACCAATAATGGACAGGCTTTGCCCTTCGTAACTACTCAGAGTTACGGCAGCCAGCTGGAGAGGTTCCTCAAAACAGCCAGGCAAATGGTAGAACAGAGACAGCGTGTGGTCGTAGTTAGCCATCAGGCGAATCGTCTGGCGGAACTTCTCCAGAAGGAGGACATCCATACCTCGCCGGCGTTACAAATAGAGCAGATACCTCCGCCCGGTTCCATCACCGTGCTGCAAGGCTCACTGGACGGAGGCTGGCTACTGGATGACAGGCTGACTCTTATCACCGATGTCGAACTCTTCGGCTTTGTGAAGCAGCCGAGACCAGTTAAGAAGAGGCCCATACCTCACCAGTGGTTTCTTCCTCAGTTAGCTCCCGGCGATTATGTCGTCCATGTTGACCATGGCATCGCCAGGTTCCAGGGTCTCACGAGGATGGCCTCTGATGGAATCGAGAGAGAATACCTTGTTTTAGAGTACGCCGCTGGTGACAGGCTCTATGTGCCTACGGAACGGATAGACCGCGTCAGCCGCTATATCGGTGCGGGCGACCAGGCGCCGCACTTGAGTCGCTTGAGAACTCCGGAATGGCAAAGGACCAAGAACAGGGTTAAAGAATCAGTGGCGAAAATCGCTCAGGAGCTCCTTGACCTTTATGCTGCTCGGGAAGTAGCTCCCGGCTTCGCATTCTCTGCAGATTCGCTATGGCAACAAGAGCTGGAAGCATCATTTCCCTATATGGAAACACCGGATCAAATTGAGGCCATCATGACGGTTAAAGAAGACATGGAAAAAGCTAAGCCCATGGACCGGCTCATCTGTGGAGACG
>JALHUO010000183.1 GCA_022866545.1 Dehalococcoidia bacterium
AGGAAGTAGAAGATAGATTATTGGAAGCCGGGTTAGAGGGGGTAAAGGTAATCTGCGCTGACATGCAAGCGGGATTCGTAGGGTGGGCCGGGTTTGATGTCGTGGCTACCTACGGTCGGCCTGAAGACTTAAGTGTGGCGGATGTGGAGCAATTGGTAACCGAAGCTAAAGAAGCTAGGGTAGCTTTGGTTATCGACAATCTCCAGAGCGGCGCCACAGATACAAGCGAAACTATGGCACAGGATATTGGAGCCGTTCAGGTAACCATATCCAACTTCCCCGGCGGCTTGGAAAATACCGAAACCTGGGAGAAGGCAATAGATAAGAACGTTGATTTACTGCTGGAAGCTTTGAATGAATGGAGGGAACAATATGGATAACACAGTCATCAAGATTCAAGACGCTGTCGTTTCCTACCGGGAAGATGTGGCTTTGCAGGGCGTGTCTCTGGAGGTCAGGCAAGGAGAATTCGTTGGTATTATCGGACCTAACGGCGCCGGCAAAACTACCCTGCTCACAGTGATTAATGGCCTGGGCAAACTGGTTCATGGACAAGCCTGGGTATTAGGGTCACGGCTTAATGGGAGAAATAGCATTAATTTAAGGAAGCGCATAGGCTATGTAGCTCAGGTAGAAAATATCGACCCCAGGTTGCCCATCAATGTTAGAGAGACGGTAATGGTAGGCTGCTATGGCCGCCTGGGACTATTCCATCGGCCAACACGGGCTCAATGGGAAACAGTAAATGAGGTATTGGAAATGGTAGGCATAGCTCATTTATCCCAACGCCCAATAGGGCATCTATCCGGGGGCGAATATCAAAGGGCAGCCATTGCCCGAGCTTTGGTCCAGCAGCCTGAGATATTTCTTCTCGATGAGCCGACGGCTTCCATAGACCAAAAAGCTCAACGCGAAATCTTAAGCCTGATACAGCTCATTCACAGGGAGTATCATACGACCACTCTATTTGTCACCCATGACCTTAAAACGCTGCCCCCTATTTGCCAGAGATTGATTCTAATGAAGGACGGTAAGATATGGCAGCAAGGCAGCCCGGAGTCAATGCTCAGGGAAGAGGTGCTGAGTCAGCTTTACGGAGCCCCGATCTCAGTACCAACTGAGATTGCTTCGTCGCTTCACTCCTCGCAATGACAAAGGGGACAAAAGAGCCTTGCAATGACAAAAGTGACAAGAGAGCCTCACAATGACAGAAGTGACAAGAGAGCGTCACAATGACGAAAGTGACGAGAGAGCATCGCAATGACAAAAGCGAGAGTGTCATTGCGAGCCCCGACTTGTCGGGGCGTGGCAATCTCGGTAAAGGAGACGGTTGTTGACATTGTAATGCAAGGCGTCGGTATCAGTGGCTTCTCTTCCTTGACGGGAGAGGATTAATGGTTCCTTGAAGATTCTTAGAATTTCCAGGGGGAGTTAAGGTAAAGACGATATGGATCTGTCTATTTTACAGTACCATTTCATGCAAAATGCCATTCTAGCCGGGTTATTCGGTGGCATAACCTGTTCCGTGGTGGGCGTCTTCGTAGTTACCATGCACCTCTCCTTTATCGGGGTATGCATTGCCCACGCCGCTTTTGCGGGAGCGCTCCTGGGCCTCTGGCTGGGGTTTAACCCCTTGATTGGTGCCTTACTCTTCAGCCTGGCCTCAGCAGCCATTATCGGACCCGTGGCTGACCGTGGGGAATTAAATCCCGATACTTCCATAGGTATTATTTTCTCCCTGATGCTGGGACTGGCTTTCCTGTTCATGGGACTGATGCACGGGGCCAGGACTGAAGCCCTAAACCTGTTCTGGGGAAGTATATTGACCGTTACTCAACAGGACATCATCTTTTTAGCCGCTATAACAGGTGTAATAGTTGGGCTGGTGGTCGTTTTCTATAAGGAAATCCAGGCAGTGATTTGCCATCGGGAGATAGCTCTAGCCGTGGGCATACCGGCGACAGTCGTTTTCTACGGCTTGTTGTTTTCCACCGGCGTGACCATAACTGCCTCGCTGCAAAGTATTGGCGGTTTGCTTATCTATTGCCTTATTCTCAATCCCGCAGCCGCTGCCTACCAAC
>JALHUO010000184.1 GCA_022866545.1 Dehalococcoidia bacterium
ACCTGTTCCCTTTTGTCATTTGAGCTTTGGTATTTGTCATTGTTTAGGGCCTTGGGCTTTATTGGGCATTTGGGCTTTGCAATTTGTCATTGTATTGAGACTGTCTTCAGCCACCTCTGCACCGTCCGCGCGCTCACCCCAAATATACGGGCAATGTCCTTGATGCTCTTGCCTTCGCGCTTCAACCTCAGCATCCTCTGGGCTCGCCTGTGCTTGAGAAACCTCTCTTTCCCCCAGGGCTCTTCTTCAAGGCAAGAAGCGAAGGGACAGTTAAGACAGGACGGAGAAAGCTCACAGCCTTTGTCTTCGTAGGGGAATTCTTCGGGCAACAAGTCCCAGAGGAGTTGGGTTTCCATGATGGTGAATAAATTAGCACACTTGTTCTAGAAGGGCAAGGAGATTTTGTCCTGTTTCACCCTCACCTTGCTCCTCTCCCTTCAAGGGAGAGGATAGTGTCATTGCGAGCGAAGCGTGGCAATCCCGGTGGCTGAATTCCAAATCTCTCGACAGTCTCAGTCAGTTGGTCATTCGTGCTTTGATATTGTTCGGGATTTGGTGCTTGGGATTTGAGATTTAGGTTTTGGACTTTGTTTGGCATTTGGGCTTTGGCATTTGTCATTTGGGCAGGGTATATTGACAAATCAAAGCTGGCTGCTATAATAAATTCAAAGCTATTTTGGCAAGTTGCGGGATTTACCTATTGACAAAATAGACATAATAGTTTTAAAGTAGTAGAAACCCCCAAAGGGGGGCGACTGTTGTTTGTGTTGATAGTACATATAGAGACCGAACGTTAACAATTGAATAGTGTTCGCTGAAATCTGCCGGTCATTCTGGGCAGGCCCGATAGATCGGGTGACCCTCAGAATGACATTAATGAATAAGATTGAAAGGAGGTGATGACTATGGCAAAGTCCCGAAGCGAATCGCCATTGCGAGAAGCCAAGGGGAAGAGAACAGTGCCTGGCCCGGGCAAAAGAGCCTTACCGCATTTTCCTCGCCCTTGAGGGGAGAGGATTAAGGTGAGGGTGAAATGGGCAGCCTGAAATGAGGCAGGCTTAAAACCAGGTTTACTGAAAGATGTTTCCAATGGCTCGAGCCTCGAGGAGTCGACCCCGGGCGAGAGTGAAGATAAATTGGATACCCATAAAGGAGGAAATAACTAATGATTAACGCAAGAGCGTGGCCGGTGAGGGCGATGTATATACTCGTCGCCGTGGCACTGGCCATTAGTCTGTTTATTACAGCGGCTCCCGCCTCCAAGGTGAGCGCCGCAGCCGATGACGTAAAGGCCGAATGGGAGAGGGTAGGTACTCCCACTGCAGAGGACTGGGTCCTGGCACCCAACTCCACGATCATCGATTATGCCCTGGCTGAGGCCGGAGATGTGGCCTACGCCATCGTGGAAGGATGGAACTATGAGGAAGACCCGGCCGCTCCCAAGTTTGGCTACTGGCTCCTGAAGTCCGAGAACGGCGCTGCCACCTGGACAGACATCACCGATGCACTGGAAAAGGTGCGCAAGACGCAAAACATAACAGAACTGCTGTTGGTCGCCACCGACTGGGTGGACCCCGATTTCGTGGCTGTGGCCCTGACTGAGACCGACGGTAAGGTGCACGTGTACGTCTCCAAGGACGGCGGCACAACATTCAGGGACGCCGGCGAAGTCATAGACACTCGTTTCTTCAGCAATCCGAACTTTGTCTCTGACCTGGCAGTCTCCTTCGAAGGCGCCGATGGCACGCGTGACATCGCTATCAGTGGCCGGGATGACCAGGGCAATGCTGCGCTTTTCCGCAGCACGGTCACCGGGGACATTGCCGGTGCCTGGGACGATGTCACTGACACCGTGGACTATCCCGGCTGGGACAACGTCAACGATACCAACGCTTTGAACGACTTTAACTCAATGCTCGTGACCGATATCATTTTCTCCCCTGACTGGGAGAACGACCAGACCATTCTGGCTGTCACCGTTACTTCCACTATTGCCCCGTTAACTGTCCACCTGCAGACGGGTACCTTTGGAGAAGGGAACGGCGCCTGGAATAAGGCTGCAGGTCTTGTCGACGCTGTGCCCGTAATATCAGGCGCAATCCTGCCGATGTTTCTTGAGCTCCAGGATGCCAGAGGAATAGCGGGTATCGCCCTGCCCTCTGATTACTCGAGCACAAGTGTCAACACGAGATATGCCTGGGTCTGGGTGAACTACATTGTTCCAGGGCCGGCAGGCGAGACAGGCGAGATATTTCGCGTGAAAAACGCCCTTCACACATCCGTCGCGGAGCAGATAGAGGGCATGCCCTGGCTCACTAACGTGTCCTACTGGGGCACCATAGCTGAAGGTAAGGCTATAGCCGGCGTGCTGGGGGATGGAGAAGGAGACTATGCAGAGGACTGCGCTGGCATCCAGGTCTGGCACAAGGACGGCATCAAGGACATGGACATCTGCTGTCCCGCCTGGGAAGAAGCCTGCAAGATGCCCACCGGCATAGGTTCCATGGCAGTATCCTACGTGACTGTTGACAAGGCTTATGGTGTTGCCCTCCACGGTGACCCGCAGTCTGAGGATTATGACGAGGGCGCCTGGTCGGTAAGCGTGGATGGCGATGGCCTTATCTGGAACCAGATCAGTCTGGTTGATACCTTCATTGACTACATTTCCGATGTCGCCGTATCGCCCAACTGCAACAAGATGATGCTCGTAACCGTCAACGGGTATTATGAGGGAATTGACGGGCAGGGGCGATGGCTGGAGCATGGTTCTGGCTGCGACAGCGTGTGGCTGTATGCCGAGGACCTTCCCGAGGCCGAGGAATACAGCGGCTACTGGGTGAGGACCTTCTGCTTCAAGCTTGCGGGGGTTAACACTGACAAATTTGACGTACATGTCCAGCAGCACGGTCTCCTCAGGCTGGCTCCCGGGGAAGCCAACGGCGAGACCGTCTATCTCGTTGACCGCATGACCGGCACCATATACTACAACGACATGGAAACCTGGAACTGCTGGGAAACGAAAAACGCTGCTACCCGAATACCCAACATTGTGGACCTGGCAGTGAAGGACGCGAGCACCATCTATGCCCTGGACTCCGATGGCGACGTCTCTATGTCCGATAACTATGGCGCTGCCATTAGCTGGGAGAAGGAAGTAGATGGCAAGATCACGAACGGTTGGACCATCGCCCTTCACACCAACAACGCAACCCATGTACTTGTTGGCGGCTATAATGGAGAGGTTGCTTACGCCGACCAAGCCGAGTGGAAGGATGTGACCTTCGCCAAGCTGGAAGTTACTCCCAAGATTCATGGCGCGGTCAGTGTGGCCTTTGATACCTACTTCGACACCAACAACATGATCTATGCTGCCACAGCCTTTGCTCCCGAGAGCGGTATCTACCGCTGGGTCCTTGGCGAAAGCGACAAGTGGGAAGACATGGGTGCTGCCAACTACGACTACACCGGTATCGTGCTGGGATTCAAAGACGGCAACCTCAAGACCAGCGCCGAGACGGGTGGCGTTCTCTACGCCAGTTACGTCGGACAGCGCCTCAATGATGATGGTAGCCCGTGCTGGGATATTTCGGAGACCTGGTATACCGGCGTGGCCCGCTCTCTCAACCCTGCTGAGGCTATAGCATGCCTATCATGCGTTGAGTGGGACTACCTGACTGTCGGGCTCACTGAAGCCGAAGAATTCTGGATGGCACCATATGCCTTG
>JALHUO010000185.1 GCA_022866545.1 Dehalococcoidia bacterium
GTTCTCTCCAGGGCGAAACTGGGTATGACAATGTTACCGCCCGATTTTACCGTGGCGTTTATAGTGTCGGCCATCTTGTTGGCGGCATCTTCTAATGACTCACTTAATCTATCGCCGTAGGTGGACTCCGTAATTACATAGTCTGCCGCCTGAAAAACGGTAGGGTCGCGCAGTATCGGTTTATTCCAACGGCCGATATCTCCGGAGAAGAGAACCGTCCTCTCCTCTCCGTTTTGCCTTATTTTGACTGTTATCATCGATGAACCGAGGACATGGCCGGCGTCATAGAAGGTGGCCTCGATGCCTTCGCCTATATCGAATGATGTTTCGTACTCGATTGATGAGAAGTGCGGGAAACAGGCCTTAGCGTCATCTACCGTGTATAGGGGGACCTCCGGATAAGGGCCTTTCCTGTTTTCTTTTTGGTGTCTCTTTCTCTTGAACTCCGCATCTTCTTCCTGGAGGTGTGCAGCGTCCAGGAGCACGATCTCAGCGATTTCAGTAGTAGCAGCTGTGCCGTAAATAGGGCCGCGGAAGCCTTCACGGACCAGCTTGGGTAAAAGTCCGCAGTGGTCGAGATGGCCGTGCGTCAACAGGAGGCAGTCTATAGTATCCGGCGCTACGGGAAATGGCTCCCAGTTTCGACCCAGGAATTCCCTCTCCTGGTAAAGGCCGCAGTCGACCAGGAACCTGGTGTTGCCGGCTTCAATGAGGTAGCATGAGCCGGTAACGCTTTGAGCCGCACCCAGAAAGGTTAGCTTAATCTGCATGTTTTGAGATAATAGCAGAAGCGAAACAGTTAGGCAAAGGCTTGTCAATTTAGTACCTCTGTCCTGGTAATAAAACACGGCGCTTCGTCTGGGCATTCTTAACATAGTATCAGGCATATTTATCCTTGACTAAAGGTTCTGGCAATGTTAAATTATCTTGCTCGAAAATTGTGCTGAAACTATGTGTATTCTGAAAGGAGTTGAGATATGATTTCGTTTAGTCCGACTGAAGAACAGCAAATGATCGTGAAACTGGTAAAGCAGTTTGCCAACGATGAGATGCGGAAAGTCTACAGAGATTGCGATGAAAACGGTGAAATTCCCGGTCATATCATCGACACTGCCTGGACAATGGGGCTGGCTTCTTCCGGCATCCCCGAAAAGTACGGCGGCCCGGGTGGTGAGCATTCGGCTGTAACCGGTGCACTGATTGCCGAGGAATTAGCCTGGGGTGACTTATCCATGGCCATGCAGATTATGTGCCCGGCTCTGGTGGTTTATCCGATTCTGGAGGTGGGCACTGAGGAGCAGAAGAAAAAGTATCTGCCTCCTTTCTGCGGGGATAAGTACAAAGCAGCTACCGCGGCTCTCATCGAGCCTCGCTTTAATTTTGACCCCGGGTCTCTTTCAACCACTGCTAGTCTGAAGGACGGAAGCTATGTGCTCAAAGGGCAGAAGTGCTACGTTCCGCTGGCTGCTGATGCCGACGTGTTACTGGTCTATGCCGCAGGGAAAGGCAATAGTCAAGCTTTCATCGTCGAGAAGGGCACCAAGGGGCTGGAGGTCGGCGAGCGCGAGAAGAATATGGGCATCAAAGCCTTGGCCACCTATGAACTCAATCTGAAGAACTGCAGTATACCCAAGGAGAATAAGCTGGGTGGTGACAAGGGATGCGATTTCGCGCGTATTATGAACTGCTCACGGGTGGCTCTCTCAGCGATGGCTGTCGGAGTAGCCAGAGCTGCTTTTGAGTACTCGAGAGATTATGCCAA
>JALHUO010000186.1 GCA_022866545.1 Dehalococcoidia bacterium
ATCGGCAGGGTACCACCCGGCTGAAATCAACTTTCCCTGAATCTAGAGCAGGATGAACAAAGCCCGCCCCTTTGCAAACAGGGCAGATTTCACCTGCGCTTTCTTCCGAGGGAAGGGGAACGTTACCTTTTGACGAGGTGTCCGTATTTGCCCTTGATATATTTGTCTGGGCCATCCTTTTTAACGTCTCTCTTATACTCTCCACTGTTCTTACCTTCGCTAGTCCATCTTTCAAGGATGCGAGCGATATATCTCCAGCTGCGTTTATTCAGCGTAACTGCTTCCTTAAAGGCTTCTTCAATCCACTGGGGTGGATAAATCTTCTCTGCTTCCTTAAGTTCTTCAGCAATCATGGGCGTTATCATGCCAATATTCTGCTCGTACAGAGCAAAAACATTGATAGTCGGCGGCTGACGGCTATCAACGGTCAGAGAATAAACATCCTCGAGCATTCCATTTATATTTAAGGTCGAGTGTAATAGAGCACCGTGCTCTACAGCCGAGTCCAAAGCTTGGCGAAGTGTCTCCTCGCCTAACTCGGCTGACAGCCGACAGCTTTCAGCTTTCAGTTCCTTGTAAGTAACCCCGATAATATCGGGATGAGGATGGTCTGGCTTTCGCAGGATAAGATAAGCCACATACAACACTACTTTAAGTTCAGCCAGGTCTTGAATTTTAGGCACCGCCTGGGTAAAGAAAGAGTCAGGCAAGGAGATAAAATCTGTTGTCCTTTGAGAGCTTGATAATTGCCGGTCAGGCATCTTTTCACCCTTTAGAGGCAGAAATCAGCTCAGCCTCTACATTGTCAAATTTGGCAATCCTTTCCAGGAAGCGCAGCTTGATTTGTCCTAAAGGACCATTGCGGTGTTTGGCTATGTGAATATCGGCGATGCCGCGGGGATAAGGTTCCCTTTCAATATCATGCACCTTGCTCCAATCTTCCGGAGAACAATTCAGATCTTCTCGATGAATGAAAATGACCACGTCAGCATCCTGCTCAATGCTGCCAGATTCGCGCAGGTCAGAAAGCTGAGGTACATGGGAGGGACGCGCTTCTATGGCCCGACTGAGTTGCGATAGGGCTAAGATAGGCACAGTCAGTTCCCGGGCTAAAGTCTTTAAGGCACGAGTTATGTTACTGATCTCTTGGACTCGAGTTTCATTTTTGCCATCGCTCTGTATCAGTTGCAGATAATCGACGATAATCAGGTCAATGCCGCGTTCGAAGTGAAGTCGCCGTGCCTTGCTCCTTATATCTACCACCCGAAGCATAGGGGAATCATCGATATAGATGGGTGCCTCAGATAAGACACCGCTGGCTTGCATGATTTTTATCTCATCCTTCTCACTAAAGCGCCAAAGACGAACCTTTGTAGAATCTACCCCGGATTCACTGGCTAGAAGCCTCTGTACTACTGCATCTCGAGACATCTCCAAACTGAATAATGCAATACAAGCCTTTTGGTTAATAGCGGCGTTTCTGGCAACATTTAGGGCCAAACTAGTCTTGCCCAGACTAGTCTTGGCGGCTAAAACGATTAAGTCAGTCCTCTGTAATCCTCCTAAAAAATCATCTAAGGCAGTAAAACCAGTTAGAATGTGAGGTATTTCGCCTGCCCTAAGCGCAGTAGCCGGCCCACCTCCCTCAAAATATTGACCGAGAAGCTCACGAATCGGAACAAGGCCTCGAAGACCCTGCCTGGCTCGCACTTTAAACAGGATATCTTCAGCGTCATTGAGGCTAGCCTCAACATCTGGGCTGGCTTCGTAGCCAAGAGCCTCGATTTGCCTGGCAGCGGCGATTAGTCGCCGCATTACTGCTGTATTGGATACTATCTGAGCATAGTATTCAACATGAAGGGACGTCGGCACGCTGCTTATCAAATGGCTCAAGAAAGCGGCACCACCAATTTGCTCCAGCTTGTCCTGACGCATTAGCTCATGAGCCACTGTAATCTGGTTTATAGCTTCATTGCGTTGATAAAGAGAGGAACAAGCCTGGTAGATCACCCGATTTGTTTCTGAAAAAAACCCCTCGGGCTTTAGAGAGGCAGCAATTTTCAATATGGCATCAGGGTCAATAAGTAGAGATCCAATTACTGCCTCTTCGGCTTCGATATCATGAGGTGGTAGTTTTTCGTCTGCCATGCCTAGTCTTTCTTCTCCTCTTTCACTTCCTGCTCTTCTTTTCCTTTTGCCTTCCTTTTCTTCTTCTCTTGCCTCTTCTCTTTCTCTTCTTCTTCCTCAATAACCACTGTGATTTTCGGCCTAATATCGCTGGCTAACTTAACGGCCACCTCATAGCTGCCCGTTTGTTGGAAAGGTTTCTCGATATCTATCTTCTTTTTGTCAACAACAGAACCTATGGCCCGACTTAATTCTTCAGCTACGTCGGCAGCGGTGATAGAGCCGAACAAGCGCTCTCCGCCGCCCATACGAGCCCTAAAGTGAATTTCCTTTCCCTCAATTTGCTGAGCCAGTTCAACCAGTTTCTCTCGGCCAACACTCTCTTCAAGCTTCTCTTTCTCTAGCCTGGACTCTACCTGCTTAATGACTGCGGAGGTGGCTACCAAAGCTAACCCCCGGGGCAACAGGAAATTCTTCGCATAACCTTTGCTCACTTCCTTTATCTCTCCAGCCCTTCCCGTTCCCTGGATGTCTTCTAACAAAACAATTTTCATAAAATCCCTCGCTTCGCTCAGAATGACAAAAATCTCGCCGCCGATATGGCGGCAGTAGCACCATCTCCAGCAGCAGTTATGGCCTGCCGGGCTGAATTGTGGCGAACGTCTCCAGCGGCAAAAATCCCTGAGATCTTCGTTTCCATGAGCTCATTGGTGATTATGTAGCCTTCTTCGTCCAAAGGTAACAATTCCCGCCATTGAACACTATTGGGCTTTGAGCCGATCGCCACAAAAACGCCTGCTAGCTCCAATACCGATATTTTATCATTTTTAATGTTTTTCAGCGTGAGTTGCTTAACTACTCCATCGCCTTCAATTCCGGTTGCTACAGTATCCCAAATGAGCTCTATCTTGGGTTCGGCCGTAGCTCTTTCCTCAAATATCTTACTGGCTCGAAGCTGGCTGCGACGGTGGATGACCTTGACTGAGGAGGCAAATTTGCTCAGGTAGAGAGCCTCGGTGACGGCGCTATCGCCGCCACCTATAACAGCCACTGTTTTGCCTTTGAATAAAGGGCCATCACAGGTAGCACAATAGGAGACTCCCTTGCCTACATATTTGTCTTCCCCGGGCACACCCAGTTTGCGAAATTGCGAGCCAGAGGCAATTATTACCGACTCAGCTATGAAATCGCCTTCGCTGCTGTTGACCAGATTGCGCTTCTGGCCGGGCACCACTGTGCTAACCTCGGCAAGTAAGGTTTCCAATCCGTAGCTAGTGGCTTGCTCATGGATGAGCTGTCCCAACTCAATACCCGAGATACCCTTGGGAAAGCCAGGGTAATTCTCCACTCGCTCAGCGTTAGTTATTTGCCCGCCAATTACTCCCTGCTCGATAAGCAGAGCATTGAACCTGGAGCGGGCGCAATATAGCCCGGCGGTGAGTCCGGCGGGGCCACCGCCGATGATAACCGCTTGGTAACTCCTGCTGGAATTGCTTCGTTTCACTTGCAATGACATTACTTTAATTTGTACCTGTGCCCCCGGAACTCACAGCGTTCCCCGCCTTGCGAAATCTTGCCCTCCAGGGATTTGAGCATTTTCATATAGGGGACAAGATTCACGCTAATTATACCATCGTTTCCTGTCTTTCGATGGGCAATGCCGACTTTAGCCGCGCTGGAACTCTTGCCTAATTTTATCGATCGTTCCTGGCTGTAGGATATCAGCCACAGTCATTGCCATCGCCTTGGCTGCATCCAATAGGCCGTTGTGACCAGCTTCAGAGGCGGCCGCAGCGGCAAACTCCGGTGTATGTATCAATACGTCACCAGGGGCAATAGCTATTGTGGGATGTATGCTGGGCACCACTTGACTAACATTTCCCATATCGGTGCTGCCCAGGCCAAAACGCGGGTCGAAGGCTTCTACTTTGCGCCCCAGGGATTCTAGATTTTGCCTGAATAGCCCGGCCAGAGTCATATTGTTCTTCATCGGGGCGTAAGTGCTGTCTCTCCATCTGTATTCCAATCTTGCCCCGGTGGCTACAGATGCTCCTGTAAAACAGTTCAAAACCCTATCCTTTAGTTCAGAGAGATAGTCATCATCCAGAGCACGTACCAGGAACACAGCAGCGCTGTGAGCAGGCACTATGTTAGGCGCCTCACCTCCATCAGTGATTATGCCATGGATGCGGGCATCCCCCCTTATGTGCTGGCGGAGCGAATTTATCGAGGTGAAAGCTAGAATCATAGCATCAAGGGCATTTATGCCTTTGTGAGGTTGGCCAGCAGCGTGAGCCGGGCGGCCGAAGAATTCCACTTCTAAGGTGCTGGCGGCAAGCGCCTCTTCGGTTGACATGTTTCTTGTATCAGGATGTACAATCATAGCCACATCTACCTCTCTAAATGCCCCTGCTTTTACCATGTCTATCTTGCCACCGAAGCCTTCCTCTCCGGGAGTGCCCAGAACCACAACGTTCCCTCCTAACTGGTCGATAATATGCTTACTAGCGACACCGGCACCAACTGCTGAAACACCTATGATATTGTGTCCGCAGCCATGTCCTATTTTGGGCAAAGCATCATATTCGGCAAGCAGGGCGACTCTTGGGCTCCCCTGGCCATACGTCGCTCGAAAGGCTGTGCGCAGTCCGGCAATGCCCCGTTCGATATGAAATCCTTTGTCTTCGAGATAGTCAGTGAGCCAAACCGATGCCCTCTCTTCCTTGAAGCCCAACTCAGGGTTATCATGAATATTCAGGCTCAACTGGACAAGCTGCTGCCTCTGGAATTCGACGCTATCTTTTACTCTTAGCTTCAGTTCTTTTATATCCAAGGTTGCTTAACACTCCCTTCCGTTCTTCTGAGCGAAGCGAAGAATCCAAATTCTACTCAATGTGATAAAATGAGCGTTTTCTGCTTCTAACTTGAACCCCTTGTGGTTAGTCATTATACTTTGTACCTGGTGTAAATTTCTAGGTATGACAGATGAAAAGAGAACCCCTGAAAGCTTGGATAAACGTGACTCAGTTATTGAAAGAGCCCGTTGGCACCAGCCAAAGCCATGATATAAGTGGGATGATTGCTGATGAAATCGAAGGTTCTGTTGAAGGAAAGGCGAAGTTGATTCGTATGAGTCAGGGAGTTTTCGTCCAGTGTAAGCTAAATGCTGAGGTAAAACTCGTGTGCAGCCGCTGTCTCGATACATTCTTGTGCCCGATAGGTTTCACTGCAGAAGAAGAATTTCTTCCGGTGGCTGATGTATCTGATGATTTGGCGCTCTCTTCGCCAGAGCAATCGGAAGAATTCACTATTGATGACAAAAATATTCTTGACCTGGGCGAGTTGATACGGCAATATGTACTGCTAAATCTACCCATGAAACCCTTATGTCGCCCCGACTGCCCAGGAACGAAGGAGGAGAACTCAAATGCCACCACTACCTAAGAAGAAAACCTCGAAAGCGCGCCAGGGAAAAAGGCGCAGCCACCTAGGACTGACTCCGCCGGCCTTGGATGTATGTTCGCATTGCCACAGCCCTAAGTTGCCTCACCATGTTTGCCCTACTTGTGGCTGGTACAACGACAAGGAAGTAATCGAAGTCAAGCCCGCCAAGAAATAGTTCGCATGGCTGAGTCATCCAAGGTAGCTTATGTTTTCCCAGGACAGGGCTCCCAAAATACTGGTATGGGGTTGGACCTGTATAACAGTAACCCTTCAGCCAAAGAAGTCTTCGATGAGGCTGATACTTCTTTAGGCTTCTCCCTCTCCCGGCTATGCTTTGAAGGCCCGGACGAAGAATTGACAAAGACGCACAACGTCCAGCCAGCAATACTGGTCATCAGCATTGCTTGCCTTAGAGCGCTACAAGCCGCCAGACGCGGCAGTATTCCATCCCCTGCCTTTGTGGCTGGACATAGTCTGGGTGAATATACTGCGCTGGTGGCTGCCGGTGCGCTGGGCCTGGCCGATGCTGTTCTGCTGGTCAGGGAAAGAGGCAGATTAATGCATGAAGCTGGGCCAAGAAATCCTGGGAGTATGCTGGCGGTAATTGGACTTGATGAGGAAACAGTTAAGGATATATGCCTTCAAAGTGGAACCGAGATCTCCAATATAAACTGTCCCGGACAGATTGTGATTAGTGGTGCCCTCCAGGCTCTGGCTGAAGCCAGCAAATTAGCCAAGACAAGAGGTGCTCGCGCCCTTATTCCTCTAAAGGTTAGCGGGGCTTTTCATTCTGCCTTGATGGAGCCAGTCATAGCTGAATTCAATAGAATCGTCTCGGACGTTCGGTTTCGACCACCAAGTGTTCCTGTAATATCCAATGTGAACGCTCGGCCGTTGATCGACGTTGATTCGATAAAGGAAGAATTAGTGAAGCAACTTCGCAATTGCATCCAGTGGCAAGGGTCGGTGGAATATATGATGCACAGTGGGGTCACCACCTTTTATGAGATAGGCCCCGGGAGAGTGCTTACTGGCTTAATCAGGCGAATCGATTCCGAACTTCAAGTTTTCAATATATCAGGAATTGAAGATATAGCACAGCTAGCACGTGAGTAAGGTCTAACTAACTGGTACCCCATGAGAAGATTGTCTCTCTCTTTTTCTCGGAAGACTCGAAGATTTTGGGAGTGAGCAAATAATGGCTGGCATCCGACGGAAGGCAAGAATCGCTGCTCTCCAGACGCTTTACGAGCTTGATTGCACGAAGCATAAGGTGGAGGAGACTTCGGCTCGCCTAAGAGCCGGGGAAACATTAACTCAAGAAGCACTTAGCTTTAGTGAGGAGCTCGTCAAGGGGGTTCTGCAGCACAAGTCTGAGCTTGATGCTGTTATTGAAAAATCTGCCCCAGCCTTTCCACTAGAGCAGATGCCTATTATTGACAGGAATATTCTGCGCTTGGCTATTTTTGAGATCTCATTTAGTGATAAGACTCCCATCAAGGTGGCCATAAATGAGGCTATAGAGTTAGCCAAGGATTTCGGGAGCGACTCTTCCCCCCGACTGGTCAATGGAATATTGGGCTCAATAACAGCTCAACGTGGGGTAGGACAATAAGTCTCCCCGCAAGATGCGGGTGCCCTGTCTGCTCTCTTTCAGCCTCTCAGGCAAGGGTGTCCTGCAAAGGATAAACTTCATTGACAGTTCAGTCAACATGCTGCAGAATTGTCATACAACCTTATTTCTAATCGCTCGGTGTGGAGTTTAAGAAGGGGCCTGGAGGTACGTCGGGCATGGAAGATAGAACAGGCGCTAATGCGGTAGAAGGGACTACGAGTAAAGCTCTTGCGCCGGAGAGTGCTCGAAAGCGCTGGACGGATAGGGCAGCCGTAAGGATCATTGACCGGTTGCCAAAGAATCAGGTATCCAAGGGTGTGAGAAGCCCACATTTATGGATAATCGTGGGCCTAATTGCGGTTCTTACGCTGGTTTATTATGCGGGGCGTACTCCTCTGGCCCGGTTGGGACCCTTTTTTACGGATGCCTATCTTCACGATCTGCATCGCATTCTGTATCTACTGCCCGTAATCTATGCCGCTCTGACATTCAGGATTTGGGGTGCCCTGGCTACCTCTTTGGCTTTTCTGTGTGTCGTGTTACCGCGCACCTTTTACTCCCCATACGCCGATGCACTGCTGAGGCCGCTGCTCTTTGTCCTATTCACCGCGGTCGTCGCTGTGCTAACCGCCTTGCTGATGGACCGGATTGACGAAGAAAGAGAAATAATTCGGCGTTTAAAGGAGACCCGGGAGCAACTGGTACATGCCGAGAAACTGGCATCTCTGGGTCAGCTGGCTGCCTCCATCGCCCATGAAATCAACAATCCTCTGGCCGGAGTTCTAACCTACACCAAATTGCTGGCGAAGAAGATATCTGGCGACACCCTTGAGAAAGGAGCTGCTCTGGATAACCTTGCGAAGATGGAATCGGAGGTGAGTCGTTGCTCGAGGATAATACGAAACCTTCTCGATTTTTCCCGGCAGTCGGAACCGACGTTGAGGCTCGTGGACGTTAATCAGGTTATAGAGCAGGTCTTGGCGATGGTAGGCCATCAGGCCCAACTCCAAAAGGTTGATGTAGTGAGAGAGCTTAGCCCTTCCTTGCCTAAAGTCATGGCTGATTCTGACAAGCTTCAACAAGTATTCACAAATCTCACGCTGAATGCTATCCAGGCCATGTCCGGGGGGGGTAGAATGACACTGCGTACGTCAGTGACGAACAGCCAGGTTAGGATTGATGTTCAGGATACTGGCTGTGGTATTTCCAAAGAGAACTTGTCCAAGCTTTTCACCCCTTTCTTCACCACCAAGGAAAAAGGCAGCGGTGTGGGCCTGGGGTTAGCTGTAGTCCGTGGGATTATTGAACGACACAAAGGAGAGATTAAGATACAAAGTGAAGTGGGGAAAGGAACTACTTTCAGTGTCTACTTGGGCGTCCATGACGATGAAAAGAGCTAAAAATACTAGTGGTTGATGGCGGGATAGGAGCATAATCTTTTTAGGCACTCTAAGCAATCAGGAGTGGACTTTGCCAGCCAG
>JALHUO010000187.1 GCA_022866545.1 Dehalococcoidia bacterium
CTTTATAAATAAATTGTTTTATTCAGTTAAATCTTTAGGTTTTTCGCTTGAAAATGGAATAGCCAGCTAATCCAATACCGACAACGTATAAAACGCTCATAACAACATATAATTGCCATCTCGCGTTTCCGATTGGTGCGGAGGCGACAAAGGCCAAGATCTCTACGAAGCCAATCGTGGTCAGTAACGCCCACAAGGCCCACCTTTTGCCATTGATTAGACCTGACCAGATAATGAATAATGCTAGTACTGAGAGGGCAACAGCGCAAGAGTTGTAAAGGATTGTCAAAGCATTGAGCGATGCAATGACCTTGGCATCCAGGCTGGCGATTTCAGATTTTTCAAAGACCAATGCCAGAATCGGTGAGTTTGCTTTGAAAATGACGACACTGGTCAATATCAAGGCGGCGAAAAGGAAATTGATACCGCTCCATATTGAGAGAACTATCGAACCTCTTTTTAACATTTTGCTTTCTCCTTGCGATGTGTTGTATCCGTTTTTTAAGGTCTATTCGACGAGCATTTACATGTAGCTGAGCGGGGAGGGTTTTAGGGAGGGCCTTCAGCCCTCCCTCTCCCCTATATAGCAAATCTATGACGTGCTCAAAAGCTAGTTCGTCGCTGTTTTCGCAGACCCAGAAGCGATTGCAGATTGATTGAATCCTTTAACGATCAGCCATACCGCAAGAACCATTTCTTGCACGAGTATTACAAGGTTAAATAAAATGAAAACCGTAGAAAGAGGAATTAACAGGCCAAATATCGCTAACACGGCGGATGCAAGCGATAATGCAGCTCCCAGAAAACCCCAACCTGATAGCCATCGAGGAACGAGTTTTGATTGATAAAATACATAATAATACATCATAGCACCCGTGATAAAAGCGAGCACTGACAACTGGCCGGCCCATGTTTTTACCGTCTGTAATAAAGTGCCTGAAACTTGGTATAAGGAAGCATTCGAGGCTCCTGCCCTTACATATTCCTGACTCAATGTGAGCAGTGACAGCAGGGCAACCACGCCAATAATAATGAGCATACCCTCCATAAGCCTGAATCCAACAGAACCCAGGGCTAAAGCTTTATGATGCTTCTTTAGGATTGGATACAGCCAAATCGCTATACTGGCAGACGCAAAGGCCGAGATTAACACAAGAAGACTCGCTATTATCATCAGGTTTTCATTTGCAGAAATTTGGATAAGATAATCCGGGGCATCCAGGATAGGTTTTATAGAAAGATTACCCAGCATGTTCGTAACCGTTGCAACGATAAATAATACTCCCACACTTATTGCGGTCTTTTTGTATGTATTCATTTTTCCTCCTTTTTTATATGGTATTGATGAGTCACATTTAATTGGGCATGAATAAGCTATGTCGCCATCCTGTTTTCCTGAGTATCCTCGTTATTTTGGACGTGTTCATTTTATCTCATTTAATACTGTTTTCGCAGACAGAGAAGCGATTGCAGATGGATTGAATCCTTTGACTATCAGCCATACCGCAAGAACCATTTCCTGTGGCAACATTGGAATAATCATAACGACTTGTTCCGTACTAAAAGGAGCGATGAGACCGATACTGACTAACGCGCATGATACTATGCCCGATATGCCGAAAACAAGACCCCAGACCGATATCCATCTAGGAACTAGTTTCGTTCGATAAAATATGATGTAATATAGCGTACACCCTATGGAAAAAGCCAGCAGCGACCCAACATTGCCCACCAAACGATATCCTGCATATAGCAATACGCCTAAGGTTTGGAAATACGATGAATCCGGAGCTCCAGCTTTTACAAATTGCTGGCTTAATGTTATTATCGATAGCAGGGCACACACAGAAACAAAACGTAACACTCCCTCCGAAATCCTGAAACCAACAGCTCCAAGAGCTAGAACTGGATTGAATTTTTTTAGCACGGGATACAGCGAAATTGCAATACCAGAAGCACAAGCACCACCGATTAATAAAAGAAGGGCACCTGTTCCTACTTGGCCTGCATTTGCAGAAACACTAACAAGATAATTCGTAGCCGACACAGGTCCCAGAAATAGGAAAGTTAGGACATCTACACTCGTATAAATGATAAATAATATTCCCGCAGTTATTGCAAGCTTTCTAAAATAATTCATTTTAGGTCTCCTTTTTTTGAACGTTATAGATGAGTTTCATTCACGACTATTACAATGACTTCATTATATCATGAGTTCTCAAGAGTTAAGTCTGCAAAGATGATAATAAGTTGAGAAGCGAATTCGTGCTCACCCCGCAAATGTTAACATATGTCTTGTTATTTAACCTTTTTTGAGTGTTTCCTGAACCATACAAGATCAATATCAGTTTGTTCCCTATCATCGTAATCTCTTGCATTTTCAACATCGGAAATAATAAGAACAGATGTCTAATGTATCCACGGGAATGTTGTTGAAGAGACTCTTTCTGAGAACAGGCGACGATTGCTAAAAGTCCTTGATATTGTCCAATTTGATGGGTACTAAATGTTGCGTGTAATTTTTGCAAGTAAATAGCTAAATCTTGCTATGGTTTTGCAAGTGGCTGGTGGAGCTGAGGGGATTCGAACCCCCACGCCTTCCCAGCACATGACCCTAAGTCATTAGAATTCCAGGGACACCATCCTTCACCTTGTGAAGGATTAGGCCTACTACAAATCAGGTATTACGTCCCCAGAATAATCCAGGTTAAGTTACCGCCAGAAATGCTTATATTCTTGATTATTTTGGAGAGGATTTAGATTTCTGCTCGCAGGCTTTCTTTAGGAGGGCTCCAAAGTCTCGCTTGGCTGTCTCTAATTCTTCGTATTTGTATCTTCGACTTTAGGGAAAAGCCCTAGGAACATAAATTGTTACCATCACTTGCCGCAGGAGTATCAACGCTAACAACAAAATTCGTAACGTCTTGTTCAGAAGCAACTAAAACATGATATTCAATCTGTGGTAGTTTTAATGCTTGCTTGTTATTGGGAGATAAGCATTTCTCAATTAGTTCATCCGACCAGCCAAGTTGTTTCAGTATTTGTTTCCTGTCATCCATAATATTGACCCCTATTCTATGTGGAAGGCGTCTTAAGCCTAAATTTCTTAAATATCGAATATTGATCGGAGACGAATACTTTCATTATATCAGAGTTGTCGAATAAGAAATATAGTACAGCCCAAAAGCGGCGTATTGCTCGTTCTAACCCTGGTACGTCCTCAGGACGGCTAATCTTAAGTCCAAGCTCACTATGGGCGATATCACGCGTTATCCCATGGCTATGCGTTCTCCAGTGCTCGTGCGAACAAAGCAAATTTGCCACTTTGTCTGCCGTAGCAGCCCGTTCAGCATCGGTGGCCTGTGTTCCGTTGCCATGAATCCAATCTCTCAATTTGTAGACCTTCAGGTATTCTGTGGCCAGCTGGATAGAGTACTTGCTTAGTGACAACGCATTTCCTATTTCTTTAGCATCCATATTCTGTAGAATCATAACATCTGACCAGCCTGGATTTTTCCCATTGTCAATGTTTTTTTGCCCATTTGCCTGGATTTCTTTAAGAAGTGCCAGAATGGCTTGAGCAGGGACAAACCGACCATCCTTACCAGGTACCTGCGGGTCAATTGGCCCAATAAAAGCTCTTGCATCCATCCATATTTCATTTCCCGAAAGTGCCCATATTGTTCCTGCACTCATTGCCATATATGGAATTATGAATGCGACGCTTCCAAATCGTGGACGTAGATGGTTAACGAATTGCGATACTTGTTGCACCGACCCCCCGGGAGTGACAATCAATATGTCAAGAGTATCCGTCCCCGCAGGTATAGCCGATACCATTTCAGAAAAAGGAAGGTCATCAACATAACTTATATCGGGTGACGATCCAGCAGGCGCATTAATGACATTGGCAGCATACACTATCAACTGATGATGTCTAATAGCCTCAATATCTGCTATGCCTCTTCGTAATTCATCGCGGAAATTCATGTTTGGGACAGCCACATCTAATAAGCTCTCATATTCTCTACCATCCTGCATTGCATCTAGCAAAGAATCAACAACTTTCTTATGAGAATCAGCATGTGCCTCAATGAACTTGTTCTTGTTTTTCTTGGACATACTACACCCGCAGAAGTATTGTTACGTTCATACATAACAATATCAAATAGGCTGTGTTATGTCCAGTACAGTAATACTGCGACTATTTGTATAGAAAGGGACACCACATTTCTTATTATCCATTATCATTTCCCTCTGATGTTCTCCAATGGGATAATAGTGTAATATAATAGATAATACTACAATAGATAATGGTAAGAACTCCGCAGTACTATCCAGCGACGGTGGTGCGCCGAATTGTGGCATGCTGTGGTTCTATGAGATCGGTGTGGCACTGAGTAAATCACATGGAACAGAATGAGGGAAGGGCGCAAAAAACAAGGAGTGCAAACTGGGATAAGCTCGAACTATTTGCGAGACCACTACGCTATATTTTTCTCATAACAACGGTTGGCATTTTCATAGCTACTAACCTAAAGACTTTCCAAAATAACCAAGTGATGATCTGTCTATTCTTCGCGTTTGGCATACTCTGGATGTTGTCAGTAGCCTATATTGACATCAGAGAATATGAGCATCTTTTACAGAGACTGCGCTCAGAGAGTTCAGGACAACGGTGGCTAAATCATCGTAGACAAAGGAGAAATAAAATGGTGAGATGGCTCAGGACACATGTTACAATAATGGGGGTGTTGGTTGTCTTGGGGGCAGCCATAGCCTTATACCTCATTCCTTTGTATCCTTCTAAACCGTGGTGGGGCGCAATACTGATAGCCTTGGGGCCGTTAGCAACGTGGTTGAGCAGTCGAGTCGAGCGGAAAGGCCATGACAATGCGGATCTCACTCGGCAATTGCGGCCGTTGGCTCAGGATGCCGGGGACTTAGAATTCACCATTCGCAACCTTGCGCATGATCTCCTAAGAAACACAGAGGTTCAAACTGGGTTAGGAGGAGGATTGGCAATTCAAGGATGGTCGAGTTATATCGATAGCCTCGGAGCGTGGCAACTAAGTGCTCTAGGCACACTGAAAACGGACTTGGAAGAAGCTGACCCTTTTGAGCAGTCAGAGGTTATCGGCATCTTAACATCGTTCAATCAGATACTGGGGCGTTTGCTGGATGCAGAATCGCGGCTTGTGGCTGTGTGCCAGCGGATTAATGATATACCTGCTGAGGCCAATGGTAGATGGGAGTATATTCGGCAGGCGCACCAACGGCTGGGTACACAACTCGGTAACTTAAAGCCGATACTTATTGAAATGGAACGTGGGGATTTGTTTGACACGTTCATAAATTACTGCCCACAGAACCTCAGGCAAACAACCTAGCGTTCCACGGACACCATACCAACTAGGCCTGCTACAAATGCAACGATAAATCTGGGAAGGTGGCATAATTACAGTAGCTAAATCAAAATGAAAGCACTAGTGCAGCGGGTTTCCCAAGCCTCGGTGAGGGTGAATGGCAAGATAGTGGGCAAGATTGGCCCCGGGCTGGTGGCTTTTCTAGGTGTCGCTCAAGGTGATTCAAAGGAAGATGCCAGTTATCTGGCAAACAAAGTGGTTAACCTGCGCATTTTTGCCGACGAGTCAAGCAAGTTTTCCCTTTCCGCATTGGATACAAGAGGAGATATTCTGATCGTAAGCCAGTTCACTCTGCTGGCTGATACGCGCAAAGGGAGACGACCCGACTTCACCGCCGCCGCCCCACCGGACCTGGCCAAGGAATTGTACGAGTTTTTCGTGGAGCAGGTCCGCGCCACAGGGCTCAAGGTGGAAACCGGGCTTTTTCAGGAGCATATGCTGGTGGAAATCCACAACGATGGGCCGGTCACCATATCGCTGGAAAGCACGACCAAATAAAACTCAAAATGTAAAATGCAAAAAGCCAAATGAGCCATCAAACGTTACAGAACTTTGCGAGATTGCTTCGGGGCTTCCGCCCCTCGCAATGACAGGGTCGCTTGTGATTGCATTTGCAACTGGTTGCAGTAATTATTCTGTCTTGCTATAATCCTGACTGGTAAGTCCTTCCAACCTTGTCCCTCTTAAGATAAGAGGGACAAGGGGAGTTATGGAAGTAACCCCCTGTATCCCCCTTACTCTAAGGGGGAAGTGTCGGAATAGTGAATTTGAAATGAGCTGCCACGAAATCCTTCGCGAAAACGGACACCGCTTGACCCCCCAGCGCATGTTGGTCATTGAGGCACTTCATAATGCCGACAGGCACATCAGCGCCGAAGAGCTCTACAAGCAACTACACAGTCGCTATCCCTATGCCAATATATCCACTGTCTATCGCACTCTGGATCTGCTGAAGGAACTAAATCTGGTTACGGAAGCCGACTTCGGCGAAGGGCGCGTCCGCTATCATGTTGCCGAGAAGGGACATCATCATCACCTTGTCTGCCGTAGCTGCAGCAAGGTGATAGACCTGGAGGACGTTGCGCTGAGTCCCCTAAAAGATACCCTGCTTCAGAAATATGGCTTTGATGCTGACCTAAAGCACCTGGCCATTTCGGGCAAGTGCAGTGAGTGCGGCAAGAAGAGACGAAGGAAAACTTAACCAACCATGGATGACATTCAAGAAAAACTAAAAGTCCTGTTGGACTACTGGATTGAACATAACAGTGAGCACGAGCAAGAGTTTCGTGACTGGGCTGATAAAGTCGCCTCGTCATCCACTGAGGTAGCACGACAGTTGCAAAAAGCAGCCACCAAGATGGCTGCAGCTAGCGACGAACTCTTGAAGGCAAAACAGGCTCTGCCCAAGAGCAAGGAGAAACATTAGGATGTGTATGGCTAAACTCTATGAGGCTAAAGAAGGCGACAAGCCAATTCTGGACCACATCGCACGCCTGACAATTGCCGACCGGCAAGTAGAAGTAGAGACCCTCTTCGGGGAAAAGAAGGTTTTCCGGGGCAAGGTGCGACAGATAGACTTCTTGAAGTCTCAGATACAACTGGAAAAGGATTGATTTTTTGTCGGCTAACTGCAATTAATTGCATATGCACGCAATATTGAGAATATGAGAGAAAAGATTCTGCTAGCCGTGTTGATAGCAGCGCTTGTGGGGACTTTAGGGGCGGTCCTAGCCCTCGCCCAGCATGCTCAACCCCTGGTCGATATCATGACCGGGAGCTCTTTTATCACCAACATCATTCAGGACCTAGCCGATGGCAAACTGAAAACTCGCACCCTTATACCGCCAGGCGTGTGTCCGGGACATTATGATATAAAGCCCAGTGATATTGAGGCACTGGCTAACAGCAAAGCCCTTTTTATTCACAATTTTCAACAAACCTACGCAAACGTCAATGGAGCGATTGAAGCTGCCGAAAACGCCGACCTTATTATCACGGCCCTCAACGTTACCGGTAACTGGATGGTGCCCCCGGTCCAGGCTGAAGCAGTAAACAAAATTGCTCAAGCCCTAGGCGAGATATACCCGGAAAACGCCGCGTATTACGCAGGGAACGCTACAGAAAGGGCGCAAGCTATCTTAGCTTATGGCGAACAGGTGAAAGATAGATTGCAGGATGCGGCAGTAGATGGAGTAAAGGTAA
>JALHUO010000188.1 GCA_022866545.1 Dehalococcoidia bacterium
AAACAAATAAAAAGCCCCGGGGAATATGAAATAGGAGGGACTTTTATCACAGGAGTCGCCTCTTTCCACGATGATAAGAAGGGAGAGGTACGGGGCAAGAATACCATTTATATTATCGAGATGGATGGTATAACTTTATGTCATCTAGGTGATTTGGGACATCCTCTGGACTCGCATTTGATAGAAGAAATAGGAGATATAGGTATACTATTTTTGCCCGTCGGGGAGGTATCTACTATACCCATTGACACGGCTGTGGAAATAGTAAGGCAATTAGAGCCTCCTATTGTCATCCCCATGCACTATAAGACAGAGGCGTTCACTGGCAATCTCAGTCCTGTGGACAAATTCCTGGATAAGATGAGAATTCGGGAGCTAGAAGCAAAGCCCAAGCTCTCAATTACTTCATCGTCCCTGCCCAGCAGCACACAAACCGTAGTTCTCAACCATCTCTAAACCTTAAATCCCGAGGACTGAGCAGTTTTGCAATTTCGCAGTTTTACAGTTGAGCATTTCTGTCACTAGTGCTTCAACGCGAAATTCCAATCAGCTTTAAAACTTGATGGCACAAGCGGGTAGCCGGGCGTTACTTCTGCTTCTTGATACTGCCAATGAAAGCGTCAATATCCATAGCAGCCAAGGTCATGGTTTGAAGCGTACCCCTCGCCCCCAGAGTTACCGCCACTTTGGATATTACTTCATTACTGGGAGCTTCTATAATGTTTATGAAGTCGTACGGACCTAGCACAGCATACTGGGCCAGTATCTTTGCCCCCATTGCCTCTGCTTCTTTGTTGACCTCTTTGATCCTTCCAGGATTTTCCGTGAGAGTCTTTCTTCCCTCATCAGTGAGAGTCGTCAGCATTACGAATTTAGCCATCTTTTACCTCCTCTGCGCTGTTTTGCACTTCAAAGACCTCGGCTTAAGTCCCGCTTGTGCCTGCACTAAATGACGCTGGAATACCAGTCACTGAATAAGTGGAGCGGTTGGCATCCTCAACCCCATTCTGCACTTATATTATATCACTACCCGGGCAAACATCTCTCCAGAAGTTCTCTTTCCCTTTCACTCATCTTGCTTTTTTCCTCTGGCTCTTCATGGTCGTAGCCCAGAAGATGGAGTATTCCGTGGATAACCAGCAATGCCAGCTCTCTTTCAGGTGAATGCCCTTGTTCTCTGGCCTGTGCCACTGCTTGGGGATAGGAGATGATTACCTCTCCCAGCCTAGTGACCCCATCAGGAGGGAGTGCGAAGGAAGAATCAGCTCCCCTCTGCGGAAGCATGTAGAAGGCAAGTACATCTGTAGGCTCATCCACCCCCCGGTAGTCTCGATTGAGTCTTTGCACCGTCTCGGGATCGGTGAAAACCAGGCTCACCTCATAAGGAGGAGCCATACCTTCAGCCTTGAGGACTTGCCGGACTATCTTCTTAACCCAACCTCCATCCACCATCCCCCGGAATTCCTCTTCAACGAAAATTTCAATTTCTCCTGACATGGGAAGCCTCTTTTTATTTCCTATATACGACTCACCTCGCTTTACACCATAGAGGTTTCATTCCTAGTCCAAAGCCCAATGGTTAGCTGATGGTGGTGGCGTGATTCATATTCTTACATTTCTACCTTTCAGATCTTGCCTTCTCTCTTTTTCCCTGATTAGCCCGGAACCAAGCCTCAATGAAACCTGCTGCAACAAAGCGTTGGGCTAGGATATCAGCGGTTTCATTAAGTTTAAGTAAATTAACGGTGTAAGCGAATCTTGTTTTGATATCAGTCATGCATTTCTTCGTTAACTTGAAGGTGCTAAATCTCTTAGCTCGAACCAAAGCATGGAAGAGTGAACCAGTTGAAGGATTGGGGTCGAACCCAAAATCGTAATCATTTGGAATACTTTTAAACCAAACCCAAACAGCCCAGTTTCTTAGTCCCTCTAACAGAAATTGATGAATCTTTTTCGGCACCCAAGAACTTTGATCTGACAAAAACCAAACAATATAATCTATTGTTTCATAAACTTCTACAGGTGGCCCCATCAATTCACCTTGAACAAACCAACAAGCAATATGCGCAGGTTCATAATCGCCAAAAGTGGGATGGCGAAAGGCCACAGGTTCATCACAAGCTGGATGTAGTCCATTGGTTGTTAACCCACTTCCATGACGATCACTTGCTCGACGTTTTTTTCCTCGTTCGGTCACAGAATACTGATACCAAGCCTCAAATTTCTCCTCAAATTCACCTCCAAGACCTCTAATTGTCAGTTGAGGTGCATATGCAGCCAAATAGGGAAGGTAGGCGTGGCAGGCTTCACTTAATCCCGGCCTTGACCTAATGAATTCCAAGACCTGACTCGGATGCGTAATTTGAGAAATCCTAAGTGTTTCCGCTTTGTTTTGCCAAAGCATCTGCATGGCGGCCCTAGCGAGGCGTTCGCCCCTTTCAACAGGCTTTTCACCTTTTGACGGTAAAGGGAAACCCCACCGTCCCCAACCCATAGCTTCTTGAAATGTCCCCTCCGTATCATTAGAAGCTGAAAACTCAACCACATCAAGCCACCAATCGTCGGTGACAACTGGAGGTTCGTAACCAAATTGCAAAAGACGGTCTCTTGCGATAAGAAGGGTAGAACCTTCAGGCTGAATTGTTTTCAACAGTTGGGAAACTACAGAATTTAATCCCTTGGCACTGCGTATAGCTACCTTGTCAGCAAGGGGAGGAGAAAAAGTGAGCACTTCTTTTTTGCTTATGTTATGCCAAATAGGAAGGATTAAATTTGCCTTCGCCTCATTTTGTCTTTGAACCAAGCCATCAAGCTCCCATTGCGGCCATTGTTTACTAAAGAAATTCTTGCTAAGAACAACAATGCCATACCTCGATTTTGCCAAACCAATGTCGATTGATCTTCGAAGGCTATCACCTACTTTGAGGCTAAACTCGTCATACCATACTTCGATATGATTTTCTTTAAGCCGTTCTGCAAGCGGACGGACAAATTCATCTTTGTCTTCACTTGCGTGACATATAAATACATCAAATAACATGGTTCAGCTTATTTCATAATGCGCTCGCAATTTCATCTACCTTCAGTATACACGAAATTTTCTTCGCTCCCCAATTACAATTATAGTGCTTCAGCTCTTTTTGTTGAAGCCTTTATGCAGGGCGTTTGATTGTCACCCTGAACGGCAGTGAAGGGTCTCCAGATTCTTCGCGACCCTTCATCATGAGATTGCTTCGCTTCGCTCGCAATGACAAGAGGCACCAGACTCAGAATGACGGAAAGCGACAGGCTCGCAATGACAGGCAAAGTTGCCAATCAGTCTGACTTTATATGTTGTTGAAGAGCTAGTAAAATAACATAGATGACCGTAACGCCTCTTAGAAAGCAGTATCTCAGGGTCAAGCAGAAGTATCCCGAGGCTATTGTTTTCTTCCGGCTGGGCGATTTCTATGAGACCTTCGATGAGGATGCCAGAATCACCGCCCGCGAGCTTGAGATTGTCCTCACTTCGAGGGAGATGGGGCACGGGCACCCCGTCCCA
>JALHUO010000189.1 GCA_022866545.1 Dehalococcoidia bacterium
AAAGGGGTTGGTTCTGGCTGTGGATGCTGACCCCAGCACTAATCTTAGCCAAGCACTGGGCCTGCCGCTGGATGATACTAAGACTGTGGGCAGAATACGGGAAAAGATGGCTGAGGATGTCTCCAAGGATCGCCTAAGTCCCGACATTGCCAAGCCAGAATATCTGTTTAGCAAGATAGTGGAATCTCTGATCGAGTCCAAAGGCTTTGACCTTTTGTCCATAGGGCGTCCCGAAGGGCCTGGATGCTATTGCGCTTCTAATGAATTCTTGCGTGCCTCCCTGGACAAACTGGTGAAAGATTACAAGTACAACTATATTGTCATGGACTGCGAGGCAGGCATGGAACACATTAGCCGCCAAACGACCAGAGACGTGGACGTTTTGCTAATTATGTCTGACCCTACAATAAAGGGTGTGACTACAGCAGCTCGAATGAAGAAGCTCATTGAGGAAATGAGATCGAATGTGGGCAAAGTCGGGCTCGTGATCAATCGTGTCAGAGGGGAATTATCTCCGGAGATAAAAAAGGCAATTGACGAATCTGGCCTTCAGATTATTGCCGTTGTTCCGGAAGACCCCGACATGGCTGGTTTGGAAATGAAAGGGAGGCCCGTAGCTGAGCTGCCTGAGCGATCTCCCCTTCAATTAAAGGTGAAGGAGATAGGTGAGGGTTTGCGTTTATGACTGAGAGAATATTCTCCTGACGGATGGTTTGCGAAAATAAGGCGAAAGGCAGGTAAGTGCTTATGGATACAAGAGAATACCCGGCGATATGGTTGCAGGCCGCCGGATGTACGGGCTGCTCAGTCTCTCTTCTGAACGCAATAAATCCTTCTATCAAGAACCTTTTGGTTGATGAAGTGCTCCCGGGCAGCCACATAAATCTCAGGTTTCACCCTACCGTGATGGCAGGAGCAGGACAACCTGCCATCGAAGTTATGGTGGACACTTCGCGGAAGAAGAAGGGAGGTTACATTTTGATTGTGGAAGGGGCTATCCCCACCGCCAAAGGTGGCATCCACGGCGTGATTGGCGAAAAGGATGGTAAGCCAATGACTATGCAATCCTGGGTGGAGACACTAGCCAAAGGTGCCCTCGCAGTTGTTGCTTTGGGCAGTTGTGCTGCCTTTGGGGGAATTCCCGCCGCCCACCCTAACCCTACTCAATGTCGCAGCGTCGGTGACGTTCTTCAGGCCAAGGGCATCAATACTCCATTGGTAAACATCCCCGGTTGTCCGCCACACCCCGATTGGTTTGTAGGCACGGTGGCAAACATCTTGCTTTCTGGGCTACCGAGGCCGGAGGATCTAGACGAACATAGGCGTCCTAAGGTTTTCTATGGACAAACAATTCACGAGAACTGTCCGCGCCGGGCGTACTATGATGAGAACAAGTTCGCCAAAAAGTTCGGCGACCCCGGGTGCAATTATGAATTGGGATGCAGAGGACCTATAACCCATGCCGATTGTCCTGTGAGATTGTGGAATAGCAAAGTCAATTGGTGTGTAGGTTGTGGCGCTACCTGTATCGGCTGCACCGAGCCCGGGTTCTTCGACATAGCCCCGCTTTATGAGAAAACTAGCGAAGCTGCTTTGCCAGAGGAGGTTTGAGTTAATGGGCAAGATTGTTATTGATCCGGTTAGTCGTATTGAAGGACATCTCAAAGTTGAGGCGGTAGTTGATGGCGGCAAGGTAAAGGAAGCTAAGTGTTCGGGGATGCTGTTCCGTGGGTTGGAGCTGATTATGAGGGGCAGGGACCCGCGTGATGCTCAGCGGATAGCTCAACGTGTTTGTGGCGTCTGCCCGACAAGTCATTCTACTGCCGCTACCTTTAACTTGGACAGTGCCTTCGGCATCGCTGACAAAATCCCTGACAACGGCAGAATCATTCGTAATCTAATTCTGGGGGCAGCGCATATAGCTGACCACATCTTGCATTTCTATCATTTGGTAGCTCTTGATTACGTAGATGTAGCCAGGTTAGCAAAGTATGAAGGAAGTAATCCCGCCTTAAACTCGATAAGAAGCTTTATTGGGCGAGGGGAGTTGGGACCTTTTGTACCTCGTTATGAAGGTGATTATCGCTTACCCGATGAGGCTAATGAACAGGCAGTAGCGCACTATGTTGCGGCATTCGACATGCGTCGCAAAGGTCAGGAGATGTTGGCCTTGTTCGGGGGCAAGATGCCTCACGACATGGGCATAATGCCCGGAGGGGTCGCTTCGGTACCGACGGTTGATAATATGACATCCTTCTTGTGGAGATTGAAGGAGCTTCAGGAGTTTATTGATAATGTTTATCTTCCTGATGTACTGGCTGTAGCTGGAGTCTATTCTGATTACTTTGAAGTTGGTCGCGGTTGCGGGAATTTACTTGCTTATGGCTCTTATGAGCTAGATGGAAAGGAAGCAGACCTCACCAAGAGGAAAAGATTCTTTAGGCCCGGTATGACCTCCACTGATCTCAAGTTTAATGAGTTTGATCCGGTCAAAATCACTGAAGAAGTGAAATATTCCTGGTACGCAGATTCTATCAGCGGCAGACATCCATCTCAGGGAGATGTTGTTCCGGATGAAAGGAAGAAGGGTGCTTATTCCTGGCTAAAGTCGCCTCGCTACAGTGGAATGGTTTTTGAAGTCGGGCCATTAGCTCGAATTGTGGTCAACTATGTCGGCGGGAATGCCAGAGTCAAGAGCCTGGTTGACTCTGTTTTGTCTCAGGTAAATCTGAAACCACAAGCTATGTTCTCTGTCATGGGGCGGAATCTCGCTCGAGCCTTGGAGACCAAGCTCATAGCAGATGCCATGGTTGATTGGATTCTGCAACTTAAGCCCGGTGAACCAGCTTACGTAAGCTATAAACTTCCTGAGGAATCTGCCGGAATGGGGTTGGTGGATGGCGCCAGGGGTGCCCTGGGACATTGGATAGAAATAAAGGAAGGCAAGATTGCTAACTACCAGATCATTACCCCTTCTACCTGGAATATCTCTCCCAGGGATGATAAGAATCAACCCGGACCTTTGGAACAGGCTATCACCGGAACCAAGATAAAGGATGAGACCAATCCCTTTGAGATAGTGCGCATTGTGAGGTCCTTCGACCCTTGTCTGGCCTGTTCTGTACATTTGCTCAGTCCCAGAGGGCATGACCTGGGGAGATTTAGAGTTTGTTAATCGAAACTCAGAGGAAGGTCCAGGAATGGGAAAATTTGTTGTGGGAATAGGAAATGTCTTGTTAAGGGACGAGGGAATTGGTTGCCATGTAGTGGGTGCTCTGGAGGGGATCCCTCTTCCTGATGTACAAGTAATAGATGGAGGGACATGCCCCGACGTACTGCAACTTCTTGAGGATGTCGATAAACTGGTCATAGTGGATGCTGTTAGGGGTGGGGGAATGCCTGGGCAGATTTACCGTTTTCGCCCTGAAGATGTAACTCTGGAGCAGAAGCCACTCTTGTCACTTCACGATATGAGCTTAATAGATAGCCTGAAGTTGATGCAGGTTAGGCACAACGTAGGTGACGCTGTCATTATTGGGGTCGAGCCCAAGGAGATTAACTGCGGGTTAGAATTATCACCGGAGCTTCAAGAGAGAATACCTCAGATAATAGATGCCATTTTGTCAGAACTTAATACCTCACCTAACCTCTCCCTTGGGGAGAGGAATAAGGTGATAGTGTAAAGGAGAGATGAAATGTTGATTTCAAAACAAAAACCACTTGAAGAAATACTAAACTATCTTGAAGGGGACAAGAATATCTTTGTCATTGGCTGTAAGGGCTGTGCTGAGGGTTGGGGGAGTGGGGGAGAGAAACAAGTAGCAGAGATGAAAAGCACTTTACAGGAGAAAGGTAAGGCAGTCACCGGTTCTGTAGTTGTTGATATGCTGTGTGATGCTGCATTAACCAAGTTGAAACTCAGATCTTATAAAAAAGAGATTGCTGCTGCCGATTCTATGCTGGTTCTGACTGATGGAGCTGGAGTCCAGACTGTAGCGGAAGTGGTGGATAAAGTAGTACATCCTGGCTGCAACACTCTGTCCGCAGGTGGTGGTCATGCCGAGTGGAAAGAATCGGAGCGCTGTCTCGAGTGTGGTGATTGTATGCTGGAGTTTACTGGCGGACTCTGTCCGATTGCGCGGTGTTCCAAGCATCTGCTCAACGGTCCCTGTGGTGGCTCACAAGGTGGTAAGTGCGAAGTTGACCCAGGCATACCTTGTGTCTGGCAACAGATTGTGGACCACCTTGCCAAACTGGGACGACTTGATAAATTGGAGAGGTTTGTGGCACCGAAGAATTGGAGCGTGAGCCTTACATCGGGGCCACCGGTGAAGAGATTTTCCTAGACGTGACTGTGAGCGAAACAATTGGAGGCGCAATGAAGACGAAAAGCAATTTGGAACGGGTGTTAGAAGCCAAAATCTTCGCTGTCACGGGTGAATTGGGGCCGCCACAGAGTGCCGATCCCGAGGTGATCCGGAGAAAGGCAAAGATACTCAAGGGTTACGTAGATGCCTGTAATGTTACCGATGGTCAGACCGCGGTTGTGCGCATGGCGTCTTGGGCAGCCTGCCTGATAGCAAAGGAGGAAGGTCTAGACCCTATTGTTCAGATGACCTGTCGCGACCGCAATCGCATTGCCCTGCAAATGGATGTGTTGGGTATTGCAGCACTGGGCATGAATAACATATTGTGTCTCACGGGAGACCATCAGAAATTTGGTAATCATCCGACTGCCAAAGGCGTTTATGACCTTGATTCTATTCAATTCGTTAAGATGGTAAAAGACATGCGGGACGAAAAGAAGTTCCAGTGTGGCGAAGTGATGGCGGTCGAGCCGCATCTTTTCATTGGGGCTGCTGAAAATCCTTTTGCTGACCCGTTTGAGTTCAGGGCAGCACGTCTTGCCAAGAAGGTGGTAGCAGGGGCAGATTTCATCCAGACCCAGATTGTCTACAACGTAGATAAGTTTGCTGAATGGATGAAAATGGCGCGGGACAAAGGACTACATGAGAGGGTAAAGATACTTGCTGGTGTGGCTCCCATAAAGTCGGTGGGTGCCGCAAAATATATGAAGACTAGAGTGCCTGGGATGGATGTGCCGGACAGCACTGTTGCCCGTCTTCAAGGAGTGCCCAAGGATCAAGTGTCTAAAGAGGGCATTAAGCTTTGCATTGATATTATCAATCAAGTGCGTGAAATTGAAGGCGTGGCGGGCATTCATCTTATGGCTATCGAATGGGAGGAAACAGTGCCTGCGATAGTGGAAGCGGCAGGCCTTCTACCTCGCCCCAAGTTTGTAACATGACGCACGATCACAGTTCTTTATCGGCTGGTTGTTGGGAACGCGGTTTTGATCTGTCTTATAGACTTGCTTGTGAGCAGTTAGCCAAGATTGGTGATATAGAAGAACAGTGTCGCAGGAGCGGTGCCAGGTATCTAGGACCTCATGAGATAGTCATTGATTATCTGAACCAGCCGTATCACATCATGATTCCTGAGGGCAAGATTGTGTTGGAAGATAGCGGCACAGAAACTCCCTTGAGAGACAAGATCATGATACTTCATTATTTCACTGGGGCGAAGGGCACTCCAGCTACCGGAAAATCAATAGCTTACAAACAACTGCAGGGAGGCGTTAGCTATTTCCCGGCATTTTCCCAGAGAGTGATAGGTCCTTTGGTGAAAAACTTTGGCAGAGGCCCCGAGCTGCTGAGAAAGGCAGCCGCGAAGTTGGGAGGCTGTGAAGCAGACTACGGAGACTTATCGGTGACCATCAATGCTTTCGATCAAGTGCCCATAACCTTGGTGTTGTGGAAAGGCGATGAAGAAGTTGCTCCCAACGGGAATATACTGTTCGATGCCAATATTTCTGATTATCTCTCCACTGAAGATGTAACTGTGCTTAGCGAGACTATCGTGTGGAAGCTAGTTAAGAATATTCCCTCCGCATAACCGTTCTGGACATGAATAACACAGGGATGCGCATAATAGAGAGAACTTACGAAAGGACCAGGCGATGACTGAAGAAGGCACCATTAAATTCAATATAGATGATAGGGACATAGAGGTCGGACAAGGGCGGACGATATTGGAAGCTGCCAGAAATGCAGGAATTTACATTCCCAGTCTTTGCCATTATCCCGGCTTAAAGCCACTACCCCAGGTAATTCCTGATGAGGCTTGCCAGCTTTGTGTTGTGGAGGCAGACGGCAACGTCGTTCTGTCCTGTGACACTCGAGTCTCTGAGGGCATGGTGGTTAGAACGAAGACGCCACAGGTACGAGAGCTCCGGCAAAAGAAATTACTTGCCATCCTAGCTAGACAGCCCACGGATATCTGCTTTGAAAAAAAGGAATGCGAACTTCAGGAAGTCATCGACTACGTAGGTTTGAGCGAGATACCTGTCCATGTACCCAGGTCTTTACCTCCTTTAGAGGACAATCCCTTCTTTGTTCGTAATTCTAGTTTTTGTATTCTGTGCCATCGCTGTCTTCGGGTCTGTGATGAGATAAGGTGCAATAGTGTAATTGAGATTGCCTTTCCCTGTCACAAAGCTTGCCCCGCTGGTATAGACGTTCCCCGTTATATTCGTCTTATTGCCAAAGGGAGACCAAGCACGGCCTTGGCCGTGATAAGGGAAAAGGTTCCCTTTCCTTCTGTATTGGGTAGAGTATGTGCTGCTCCTTGTCAGGAGGAATGCCGGCGTGGCCTAGATGTGGACAAAACGCTGCATATAAGGATGCTCAAGCGCTTTGCTGCTGATAATGGCGATGAGAGCTGGAAAAAGCAGGCGAAGCATCTCCCGCCAACAGGCAAAAGCGTGGCAGTAGTGGGTGCAGGGCCAGCGGGGCTCACCTGCGCTTACTATCTGGCCAAGCTGGGACACAAGGTAACCATATTTGAGGCTCTTCCCGAGCCGGGTGGAATGATGAGAGTGGGAATTCCTGAATACCGCCTCCCCAGAGATATACTTGGCGGTGAGATTCAAGAGATTGAGAAGGGGGGCGTGGAAATCAGACTGAATACTCGTGTCGAGTCATTGGATTCTCTTTTTGAACAAGGATACCGGGCAATCTTTCTTGCCATTGGTGCTCACAAGGAAATGAAGCTGGGGG
>JALHUO010000015.1 GCA_022866545.1 Dehalococcoidia bacterium
AAATCCGTTACCATACCAATCTCTACATCAGGCATTTCCAGACACCTCCCTTCTCAGACATAATGTACACCGTTCAGAGTCAAAAATCAACACTCGGAGGTGATACTGCAACATTTCTTGGCAGGTCGAGTTGAAGCCAGGGGAGAGACCTCGCAAAATCATGTACAGAATAGAAGGATTGATTGACACTGAAGATAGGAAGTATTAATATTTGGGCTAGCAGGTAGAACCATTAGCCAATGACATGACCATACGGGTTCAGAGATCCGAGATATGAGAGGGGGACTACAGAATAATCGTTTTGCAGATTCGCTTATCGTGAGAATGTTAAGCTAATATGAACCAGGAATATTCGAAAAGGAGGTGATTTTGTGCCACAGTCAATAGAGTATCACAAACTGATGACAGAGATAGTGTACATTAATTTGCCTGGTCCAAGCCAGCCCGTCGATGGAATGACAGGCGGTGAGCTATTGCATGGTTTTCTAGCGGATTTGTATGCAACGCCAAATCCGGATATCAAGAACTTTGTCATGGCTTTGTGCAGCAAGTGGAATGTGCGCTACGTCCAATCAGGGGGCACAGACTCTCGTGACATTGCCAAGAAAAGGTAGCAGATTATCGATGCAGAATACTAGGTGGGGTCATGGCGCTACGGAATCCAGTGAACATGCTGGGCCAATGTGAACCAGAAATATTTAAAACGGAGGTGATTTCATGCCACAGTCGATAGAGTATCACAAACTGATGACGGAGATAGTGTACATTAATTTGCCTGGTCCAGGGGAGCCCGTCGACGGAATGACGGGTGGTGATCTATTACATGGTTTTCTAGCAGATTTGTATGCGACATCGAACTCGGATATCAAGAACTTCGTCATGGCTTTGTGTAACAAGTGGAATGTGCGTTACGTGCAATCGGGAGGCGGGACTTCTCATGATATCGGCAAAAGGAAGTAGCAGACCACTGATGCAAGATGTCAAATGAACCTAGGATGCTACGAATCCGGCTGGAGAGGCCAATCTAATGTGAACCCAAAAAAAGCAGAATGGAGGTGATTTCATGCCACAATCAATAGAGTATCACAAACTGATGACGGAGATAGTGTACATTAATTTGCCTGGTCCAGGGGAGCCCGTCGACGGAATGACAGGTGGTGATCTATTGCACGGTTTCCTGGCAGATTTGTACACAAAGTCAAATCCGGATGTTAAGAACTTTGTCATGACTTTGTGCAACAAGTGGAATGTGCGTTATCGCTAGCCAAAAGGCACAGCTCATTAGCCAATCACAGGGCTGGAGATGTCGGACATTTCAGGGATTGCTGCTCTGTATTCTGTGACTTCCATCATACCCTCCTCTTGCCGCTAAGGTGTACGCTTCACTGCTTTCCCTTTGCCTGCCTACGTTACACAAGCGGAGTACGTTGGAGAGATCGGCAAAACTCATGGCCCACTGTTACTCATGCGGGCAGGCCTGACAATACCTTGACAAGTTGTGCTGCGAAGCCTATGATAATAAGTCAAATAAATCTACTGGGAGGTAGTGCACCATGACTGAGAAGCCCGAAAAGAAAGCAGCGCAACCATACAGTCCGGAGGAGATACTTTCTTTTGATCGCATCAAGAGGGCTATGACAAGCAGGGTTTTGGATAGGATAGAAGAACTGTGGCAGGGAAAGCAGCCCATAGGTGTTGAGCAGGTGAATGAAATAATCTCGAGTGAATGGCAGAGAGTAAAGGAGGCGGTAAGGTCATCACCTGCCGCACGGGAAGCCTTCCGTAAGTACCTGGAACGCACCGTTTCTGAACAAGTAGAAAAATTGATGAAGGAAGATAGAACTGAACTAGAATCGTTAGGCGTTGTAGAGAAGAGTTTATAAATTGGTTTCTCAAGATAGAACAAAGCTAGGCAGACAGGTCAGCCAGGACCGTGAGGCAGGGCAGTTAATCAAGCGCCTCGATATGTTGGACGAGAGGCTGGACAATATAGATTCTGTAGTAACATCTCTTGTAGAAAGAGTGATGGGAAGGCCGCTTGTTATAGAAGTCACCTGTCCCAACTGTGGTCAAACTGTACAGATTAATGTCACCAGCGGCGTGAGGCTGCGGGGCAAGGAATAGCCCTGGAAAATATCTTGTTTCTTATTGATGTCTGATTTCCAAGCCACCCAATGACAAGTAGTCTTCTATTTCTGCGTGTTTCAAACGTTTGCCTTGGCTAGCTATGTCTGATAAAATCGTCGAATGGGCGGTTAGCTCAGTGGTTAGAGCGCTGCGTTGACATCGCAGAGGTCACTGGTTCAAGTCCAGTACTGCCCATTTTTTGATGGAATTGTAAGTGATTTCTAGATACACAGTAGAGAACCTGAGATGAAATCGAAAGAAAATGACGAGCGAGTGGCGCGGATGCGCCACTCCACGTCTCACATCATGGCTGAGGCGGTGCAATGTCTGTTTCCCGAGGCTAAATTCGGCATCGGACCGATGATTGAGAAAGGCTTCTATTACGACTTTGATCTGCCACGGGCATTGGCGCCAGACGATCTGCCTGCAATTGAGAACAGAATGAGGGAGATCATCCATCAGGATGTACCATTTGTCACAGAGAGAATCGCTAAAGAGAAAGCCCGTAAACTCTTTGCAGCCCAACCTTATAAGCTCGAGCTTATCGATGAAATTTCCGATAGTACTGCCACCATCTATAGGCAGGGTTCTTTCACCGATTTATGCCGTGGTCCTCACCTGGCTTCTACGGGTGAAGTGAAAGCATTTAAACTCACCCATGTAGCTGGAGCATACTGGCGCGGCGACGAGAAGCGACCCATGCTGCAGAGAATCTACGGTGTGGCCTTTGCAGGTCAGAAAGAGCTTGACGATTACTTATCGTTACAGGCTGAAGCTGCTAAACGTGACCACAGGAAGCTGGGTAAGGAGCTTGGCCTGTTCAGTATTCATGAGGAGATTGGTCCAGGCCTGGTTTGCTGGCACCCCAAAGGCGCTTTGATACGGCAGATTATCGAAGACTTTTGGAGAGCAGAGCATAGAAAGCGAGGCTATGACATCGTTTACACTCCCCACATTGCCAAGATAGATTTGTGGAAGACTAGCGGGCATTTGGAATTCTATCGGGATTATCTGTTCCCACCGATGGAAATTGAGGGACAGCAGTACATGCTCAAGCCCATGAATTGCTTGGCACACATTTTGATTTACAAGAGCCAGCTGCGCAGTTATCGCAATTTGCCTTTGAGATATGCCGAGCTAGGCACAGTATATAGGTATGAGCGAACCGGCGTGTTATATGGTCTGGCCAGAGTTAGGGGATTTACTCAAGATGACGCTCACATTTTTTGTCGCCCTGATCAGGTTGAAGAGGAAGTGACGGAAGTCCTGAACCTGGCACAATTCATGATGTCCAGCTTTGGTTTTGGTGAATATGAGCTGTTGCTATCGACGCGCCCTGAAAAATATGCTGGTACGGTTTCAATGTGGGAAGAGGCCACGGGGGCACTGAAACACGTTCTGGAGAAACTTGATTCGCATTACGAAGTGGATCCTGGCGAGGGGGTTTTCTACGGGCCTAAAATCGATATTAAACTCAAGGATGCTGTAGGGCATGTATGGCAAGGGCCTACTATCCAGGTCGATTTCAATTTGCCACAACGCTTTGATGTCTGTTATATTGGTGAGGACGGACTGGAGCACAATGTGGTCATGATACACCGCACAGTCCTGGGTAGTATGGAACGTTTTCTGGCTTGCCTCGTAGAACATTACGGTGGTGCTTTTCCGGTATGGTTATCGCCGGTTCAGGCAACGATAGTTCCTATAGCAGACCGTCATGTTGGCTATGCCCATGAAATAGAGAGCGTTTTTAGAAATGACGGCATCCGAGTTCGGGTTGACGACCGTTCCGAGAGGATGAATTTGAAAATAAGAGAAGCCGAATTGGAGAAAGTCCCGTACATGCTTGTAGTCGGCGATAAAGAAATGGCTTCATCCAGTGTATCACTTCGCTTAAGGAGCGGCGAGAATCTGGGCTCAGAAAGTGTGCCACAAGTTAAAAGTAGAATAATGGCGGCTATAGAGGCCAAGTCCTGAATACTGTTCCAGGGGGTAGAAAGAGCATAATCAAAGAACTACTAACCAATAGGAGAATCAGAGCCAAGGAAGTGCGCCTCATAGGGGAAGAGGGGGAACAACTGGGCGTGGTGCTTCTTCAGAAAGCATTGCAGATTGCTTATGAGCATGGGCTCGATCTGGTGCAGGTAGCGTCAGCGGAAAATCCGCCAGTATGTCGACTTCTTGACTATGGCAAATATAAATATGAGCAAACTAAAAAAGAGCGTAAGGCAAAGAAGGGCCAAAAAATCGGCTTACTCAAGGAGGTCCGATTAAGACCCAAGATAGAAGAGCACGATTTGCAGGCAAAAATTAAGACCGCGAGGAAATTATTGGAGGAGGGCAATAAAGTAAAGTTAATGCTAAGGTTTAGGGGGCGTGAAATTATTTACCCTGAGCTAGGTTGGAAGGTGCTGCGTAAAGTAGCTGAAGCCTCTCAGGGAATAGCGGTAGTAAGCAACTCTGTTAATGAGGGGAACAATATAGCCTTGGTGTTATCCCCAGTTGCCCAAAAGAAATCTAAGGAGAAAGGGACAGATGCCAAAACTCAAAACCCATAAAGGGGCAAAGAGCCGTTTTCATATAACAGGTAGCGGCAAGCTGATGCGTACCAAATGTGGCAAGAGCCATCTGAGGCGAAAAAAGGCTCCGAGGGCTAAGCGCCTCTACGACGAAATGATACCGATTTCCTCAGCGGATGAGAAGAGGATAAGGAGGCTTCTGCCGTACAAAGTGTAAGGAGGGAAAATGGCAAGTACTTTGATTCCCATTTTTGGCATAGTCTTTGGCTGCGGGATAGCCCTACTGGCAATCTGGACTGAATATAGGAGAGACAGGGCTTTAATTGAGAAAGGGCTATACCAACCTGAAAAACCGGAGCCGGCAGGCTTTCCTGATCGAGGATTCTTGGTGACCGGCTCAATACTGGGCGGGATAGGCATAGCCTTGGTCGTGAGTACTTTTGTTTTTCAGATAGGCAAGGCGACAGGGATACCCGGCTTTATTTTCCTATTTATTGGTGTTGCACTACTAATGATTTATTCTGCTGCTAAGAAGAAAGAGATCACGCCCAAGGATTAAAGGAGGAAGACTTGCCACGAGCCAGGAGCGGAAAAACCACCCACAGACGGCATAAAAAGGTACTTGAGCTGACCAAAGGGCATCGGGCTGCCCGCCATAAGCTTTATACCGTAGCTCATCAGTCCATGCTGCATGCCCTGGATTATTCCTATCGTCATCGTCGTGAGCGGAAAGGTGACTTCAGGAGGCTATGGATCGTCCGCATCAATGCTGCAGCGCGGGCTAGGGGACTTACTTACAGTCAGTTTATGGTGGGGCTGAAGAGATCAAATATAGAAATTGATCGCAAGATGCTAGCCGAGATGGCAGTCAAAGATCCCGACGGCTTTGCTGCATTGGTGGCTTCGGTGACCGAGGCCAATTCACCTCACGCATAGCGGTATTACGCCTGGAAATACCGGGATTTTCATAACAGAGATAATACCACTTAGCAGCCAATGCTAGAACAACTCAAAGGCCTTCGTGCGCAAGCTCTCGAAGAGCTGAACAAAGTTGGCAATCCTCGAGAGCTAGAGCTATGGCGCGTTCGTTACCTGGGCAAGAAAAGCAATTTAACTCAGATTCTACGTTCCTTAGCTGCCTTGCCCCTGGAAGAACGACGAGAGGTGGGCGCCCAGGCTAACGAAATCAAGAAAGCTTTAGAGTCAAGCCTGGAAGAGAAGGGGAGATTACTCCAGGAATCCATTTTGACTTCTCCTCGGGAATCCCAAAGAGTAGATATTACCTTGCCTGGTCGGGCTCTCCCGACAGGTCGACTTCACCCCACCACTCAGATACTGAAAGAAATCTGCGACATCTTCAAGAATATGGGCTTCCAGGTAATTGAAGGACCTGATGTGGAATGGGATTACTATAACTTCGAAGCCTTGAATATTCCTCAACATCATCCGGCGCGAGACATGTTTGCCACCTTCTGGATAGACACAGGCATGGGAGAGAAAGCCAGACTCTTGCGCACACATTCATCCCCCATGCAGATTAGATTGATGGAGAAGGAACGGCCGCCGATAAGAGCGATAGTCCCCGGGCGGGTCTACCGATATGAGGCCACCGATGCTACTCACGAATCTATGTTTTATCAAGTAGAAGGTTTGGCTGTGGATAAGGGGATCACATTGGCTGATTTGAAAGGCACCTTGTTTGACTTTTGCCGTTGTCTTTTCGGTGAGGAAAGGAGAGTCCGCTTCCGCTGTGATTATTTTCCTTTTGTGGAACCGGGGGTTGAGGTAGCCATTAGCTGTTTGGCCTGCAACGGGACTGGCTGCCGGCTGTGTGGCCACAGCGGCTGGATTGAAATACTAGGAGCAGGGATGGTGCATCCCGACGTGCTGACACGCGTCGATATCAACCCCAAGCTTTACAGTGGTTTTGCCTTCGGCATGGGGGTCGAGCGTATCGCCATGCTGCGCTACGGCATTGACGACATCCGCCTCTTTTATAGCAATGATCTCAGGTTTTTGAGGCAGTTCTAAGCTTTAAGGTGACGATATGAAAGTCTCCCTCAAATGGCTCAGCGATTATGTTGACATAAAGCTTGCTTCTAAAGAGCTTGCTGAAAAGCTCACCATGGCTGGCCTGGAAGTCAGGGCGATCGAGACTGTGGGTGGTACGTGGGACAATGTAGTGATAGGGGAGGTAATAGCGCTAAATCCTCATCCTAATGCTGACCGCCTTAAGCTGGCTACGGTTGACCTTGGCACTGAGCAAGTCACCACGGTTTGCGGCGCGCCTAATATCAGCCTTGGTCAGAGGGTGACTTTTGCTCATGTGGGAGCCCGCCTCATAGATCCGCACACTGGGGAAGTTGCGGTGCTGAAGGCGGCTAAGATTCGGGGCGTCATCTCCGAGGGCATGGTCTGCTCAGAGAAGGAGTTGGGGATTTCTGAGAATCACGAGGCCATTCTGGTATTACCACCGGATGCGCCCATAGGCGTACCCCTTGATGCCTATCTGGGCGATGTAGTTTTGGACCTAGACATAACGCCTAACCGGCCCGATTGCCTATCTGTAATTGGCATTGCCCGGGAAATTGCTGCCCTGACCGGTGAAGCACTCCGTGTGCCCGAAATTCATTACGAAGAAACGGAGAAGTCAATAGACGCCTTCGCTTCTGTTGACATAGTCGATGCAGACCTGTGTTCCAGGTACTGTGCTGGCCTGGTTGCCGGAATCAGAATAGCCCCATCCCCAAGCTGGCTGCAACAGCGTCTGAATAGCTGCGGCATGCGACCCATCAACAACGTTGTTGACATTACTAATTACGTGATGCTGGAATATGGTCAGCCTATTCACGCCTTCGATTATCACAAGCTTAAGGGCCGACAAATTATCGTTCGAAGAGCAGGAAAAGGTGAAACCATAGCTACCCTCGATGGTTCAAAGCGCACTCTTAATTCAGACATATTGGTCATTGCCGACAAAGGGGAAGCTGTCGCTGTCGCTGGAATCATGGGTGGTCTGGATTCCGAAGTGACGGAGAGTACTGACACTATCCTCCTGGAGTCAGCGAGTTTTAACCAGGCCGCTATTCGTCGTGGCTGTAGCCATCTTCAATTCCAAAGCGAAGCTTCGATTCGCTTTGACAAAGGACTTAACAGTGAGCTTCCGTTAGTACCACTGAAACGTGCCACTCAATTGCTACTGGAACTAGCCGGTGGCAAAGCAGCCAAAGGCGTAATTGATGTCTATCCCGGGAAACCAAAAGCAGAACTCATCTCACTCACCACACGGGAGGTGAAACGGCTTTCAGGTTTGAAAGTCAATATTGATGAAATTCTCGAGGTATTGAAAGCTCTGGGCTTTGAATGCCGGGAGGGGGATTCAGGCTCGCAAATTCTTGTGTCTGCACCCTATTGGCGCAGTGATATCAAATGCTCTGCCGACCTCGTGGAGGAGGTAGTTCGCATAATTGGCTACGACAAGGTCCCTATGACGAGGCTTGGTTCTCCTTTGCCTCCACAAAAATCGAAATTGTCTATAGAAGCCCGACAAAGTGAACTCAAGGACAAGTTGCGCAATATCCTAACTGGCTATGGCTTCCAGGAGATTTTGACTTATTCCCTGGTGAGCCTGGGAAAGCTGCAAAAGGTTTCGCCGGAGCTTGAGCTCAGAATTCCGCCGTTAAAGGTAGCCAACCCTATGACCAGGGAACAAGAGTATCTGCGTACCAGCCTGCGGGGTGGTCTTCTGACCACCCTGGCGCATAACCAAAAATTCGAGCAAGCCGGCGTAAGGCTCTTTGAAATTGGCAAGGTATTCTTGCCGCAGGGCAAGGATTTGCCTGAAGAAAAAGATATGCTCTGTGCTGTGCTCAGTGGGGCACGGGCAGAATTATCCTGGCAAGCTGACAAGGAGATGGTCGATTTCTTTGATGCGAAGGGGGTAGTTGAGAATCTTCTGGACCAACTAGGGCTGAAAGCGAGTTTCAAGAACAGCGATGACGAAGGCTTATACCTGGAAAGAAGAGCTGACGTAATCGTGGCAGATGGCAAGGTGGGTACTGTGGGAGATGTGCAGCCCAAGGTAGCACAGGCCTTTGAGCTCTCGAATACTGTCTGCCTTATGGAAATTGACCTGGAGAAGCTGTTGACCAAGATTGCAGGGATAAAAGAATACCGATCTATTCCACGATTTCCCAGCGTAACCCGGGACATCGCCTTAGCAATAGATGAGCAAATGAGCTATCGACTAGTGAATGAAATAATCCAAAGCTTTCCACTAGTGACAAAGGTATCTCTCTTTGACCTTTATAGAGGCGAGCAAATAACCGAGGGCAAAAAGTCCTTTGCCATAAGGATTGTGTACCGATCACCCAGCCGTACCCTGACTGACGAAGAAGTTGACCAAACCCAGAAACAGATGCTTGATAGGCTAGACAAAGAACTGGGGGCCATTCTGAGGAAGTGAATGTCCAATTACGGTCTTGAGTTCGTCTACGCCCTTTCACAGAACGTGCGAATCCGTCTAAGATTGTCAGTCACTAATTGATAAAGTTGTGGAAACTCTTCCTTTGTGTAGACTTTTAGAGCCTCCTCGTAGGCTTTAATTGCCTTCTTGCGGTTCTCTCCCCTCGCCTCTACCTCTGCTAGCGTTTCGTAGACGGTACCGAGATTGTTCTGGGTCATGGCGTATTGCATGGGAAAGCGCTCCCGAGTGTAAACCCTCAGGGCTTCTTCACAGGCTCTTATTGCCTTCTTACAGTTCTCTGCCTTTGCCTCTACGTCTGCTAGCCTTCCGTATGCAGTCCCAAGATTGTTCTGAGTCATGGCATAATCCATGGGGAAGCGTTCCAGAGTATGAACTTTCAGGGCTTCTTCATAGGCTGCGATTGCCTTCTTACAGTTCTCTGCCTTTGCCTCTACGTCTGCTAGCCTTCCGCATGCAGTCCCAAGATTGTTCTGAGTCATGGCATAATTCATGGGGAAGCGTTCCAGAGTATGAACTTTCAGGGCTTCCTCATAGGCTTTTATTGCCTTCTTACAGTTCTCCGCCTTTGCCTCTACGCCTGCTAGCGTTCCGTATGCAGTCCCAAGATTGTTCTGAGTCATGGCATAATCCGTGGGGAAGCGTTCCAGAGTCCTGACTTTCAGGGCTTCTTCACAGGCTTTGATTGCCTTCTTACAGTTCTCTGCCTTTGCCTCTACGTCTGCTAGCGTTCCGTATGCAGTCCCAAGATTGTTCTGAGTCATGGCGTAATTCATGGGAAAGCGTTCCAGAGTCCTAACTTTCAGGGCTTCTTCATAGGCTACGATTGCAGTCTTCATATACTCGGCTTTCTCCAATTCAACGGTCCCGCTTGCATATGCCTTGTTTCCAAGCCTGAGTAGTGCATCAGCTACTCCTGAGAAAGCAACTAGCGTCTGTTCAAAAATACCTAGATTCGACATTTCCGATTTCGGTTTAACTAAATATTCCAGATAGACCTCTTCAGCCTGAACTTTATCTTTTACTAACGCGATTAGCTCTTTGCTCTCTAAATTCTCAAGCCAGCCACTCCATTCAAAATCCTTCCCTTCTAATCCATCTTTCTTGGCAAGAGTTCTTATCCAGTTTAAAGGGAAGACCTGGTTTTCTTCATAAATTCCGCAGATGTAAAGATTCTTAATAACTCGCAAAATAGTCTTTTCGGCCTCAGCGCATTCGTCAAATCTTCTTTTCATTTCAGTTAAAGGCACGAGGATTGAGCCTATAGTCCCATCAAATCTGACCTCAACCCAGTTCTTCCCAACTTCGTGGGCAATCTTTCTACCGGCATCTTCCGAAACCCTTTTAAGCTCAATGTTATTAGCAAATATTGTTTCCAAATCCATGTTCTTATCTAACATCTTATTTTTTACTTTTTTATGTTCCATCCCCGAACGACAAGTAGCAACAATAATTACATTGTTCGTAATAGCGATCTCGAATAAATGCTCAAAATTTTGTTGTTCAACGAATCTATGTAAATCGTCAAAGAGAATAACTCGTGGTCTCCAAAATTTAAGATGTTTGGGAAATAGAAAGTTCTCCCGATTTATATCAGTGCATTTTGGAATTATGACATCGTGAGGTTTACTCAAATTCATTAGAGCTTCATAAGCAGCTCTAGATTTACCACTCAAAGGAGGGCCAATTATTAATACATTCTCTTTCTTACTTAAACTTCCACTAATCAAGTTGTCTTCTGGTCTTTGATAATAGTATTTATCAAATGGACGCATTCCTAACACCTCTTTTGGCTTTAGGGATGATGATTTTTTCCATATAATCTCATAGTATGCCTTGAGTTTTCTGTTTCTGTTATAAATGAGAGCAATTAGCGGGATGATGACCACTAATAAGGTTCCTATTATTCCTACTATGATTTCTGTCATACAGTAATGCCCCTGATCCTCCAAGCGAAATATCTGAGAATTGGTTGTTTACGAACTAATTGTTCGTATTATTCAGCTAATTTTTCCCTCAGCACCCTACTAACCTCGGCGGCGAGATTCTGCAAAGTCAAGAGCTGGGCTTCCTTCTCCGTGCGCCATTTGGCCTCTATGCTCTGGCTCTGTAAAGTGCGTGGAGACAAGGTCAATCGTAGTGGGATTCCCAGGAGGTCAGCATCGTTGAATTTGACGCCGGGGGAATCGTCACGGTCATCGAAAAGCACTTCAATCCCTTCTTTCTGTAATTCCTGATAAAGCTTTTCTGCCGTAGGAGCGACTGCCGATTTGGCCAACGACAGAGGGCAAAGGTAGACTTGGTAGGGGGCAACGCAGAGTGGCCAGATAATACCTTTGTCGTCGTGGCTTTGCTCTACGATGGCAGCCAGCAACCGCCCCAGTCCAATGCCATAGCTGCCCATAACAATAGGGCGCGACTTGCCATCACTGTCCAAAAAGGATGCTCCGAACCTCTCACTGATGAAGGTTCCTAGTTTGAATACATGCCCCACTTCAATGCCCCGGGACGAAGACAATTTGCCGCGACATTTGGGGCAGCAGTCTCCAGCCCGAGCCAGGGCGATATCAGTCATAAGGTGAACCTGGAAGTCCCTGGGATAATTGGCATTCTTGAAGTGATACCCTGGTTTATTGGCACCAACAATGAAACTGGAGGCTGAAGTTATGGAATCATCAGCCACGACCCTGACTCCCTTTATGCCTATCGGTGAGGCAAAGCCAGCCACAAGTCCAGCTCCATTCACTTCGGCTTCCGTAGCCAGGCGAAGCTCAGAGCACTTTAAGGCATTTCTCAATTTCGTTTCGTTGACTTCAAGGTCGCCTCGAATGAGGACGAAGACAAACTCACCATCGGAGAAATAGAACACGGCCTTAAGAGTCTGACTTGACGGCACGCCCACAAAACCCGCCACTTCCTCTATGGTTTTTGTGGTCGGCGTGGCTATCTCCTCTAAAGGAAGCAGGGATTCAGCATTGATTCTTGTCTTCACAAATTGAGCCTTCTCGGCATTGGCGGCATAGTCACCGTTGGAACAGCAAATGACTTCGTCCTCACCATCTTCGGTGAGGATCATGAACTCGTGGGAATCCTTACCACCTATGGCACCGCTGTCAGCTTCTATCATCAACGCCGGCAAGCTGAGACGGGCATAGATGTTCTTGTAAGCCCGGCACATCTTCCGATAACTTTCATCCAGGCCAGCCACATTAACGTCAAAGCTGTAGAGGTCTTTCATAATAAACTCACGGACTCTCAACAAGCCACCGCGAGGACGTGGTTCATCGCGAAGCTTGGTCTGTATTTGATAAAGGAGCAAGGGAAGATCCCGGTAGCTCTGCACGTAACGGTGGACAAGGTCGGCAATAACCTCTTCGTGGGTGGGCCCCAGAGCCAGTGTGTGCTCCTTGCGGTCGGTCAAGGTGAATAGAGACTTGCCAAAAGATACATCTCTGCCTGACCGCTGCCATAATTCAAAAGGTTGCAACACGGGCAGCATCAATTCTTGCCCGCCGGCCTTATCCATTTCATCTCTGATTATGTTTTCTATCTTCTTGAGCGCCCGCCAGCCCAAAGGCAAGTAAGAATAAACTCCAGCAGCCTCCTGTGCGATCATACCGGCCCTGACCAGTAGCTGGTGGCTTGTGTTCTCAGCTTCTGTGGGTGCCTCCCGTAGTGTCTTGCCAAAAATCTTAGAAAAGCGCATTGTCCTTACTATGATCCTCTCTAAGTAAGAGAGTCTATCTCTGCCATTAGAGCTTCTACAAACCTGTCCTCGCTAACTGTGCCCACTGCTTTCCCGTTTCTAAATATAGCACCTTTGCCCTTGCCGCAGGCAATGCCGACATCGGCATCTTTAGCCTCGCCAGGGCCGTTGACTACGCAGCCCATGACCGCCACCTTAATAGGCTTGGTTACTCTTTCCAGGCATTTGTTCACCTCTTCAGCCAGGGCAATGATATCAACTTCAGCCCGGCCACAAGAAGGGCAGCTCACTAGAGTTGGACCTCGCTGACGGAGCCCCAGGCTTTTAAGAATTTCGTAGGCCACGAATACCTCTTCGCAGGGATGAGCAGTGAGAGAAACGCGTATGGTATCGCCAATCCCCTGACAAAGAAGTACACCAATGCCTGTGGCGCTGCGTATGGCTCCCGTCCGGGGAAGCCCAGCCTCAGTGACGCCCAGATGCAGCGGGTAGGGCATTTTATCGGCAATCATTTGGTAAGCCTGGATGGTAGTGGGAACATCAAAGGCTTTGAGGGAAACCTTGATTAAATCGAAGTCCAGGTTTTCCATAAGCTTAATCTGCTCTAATGCCATGTTGACCATGCGCTCAGCTAGTGGAGAACCAGGCTGAAAGTCAGCGGGTAAACTGCCGGCATTTACCCCAATACGGATAGGCACCCCTCGTTCTTTAGCAGCGGCTACTACCCGGGCAATCTGATTCTTGTCCCCTATATTGCCGGGATTGAGGCGGAGTCCGTCAACACCAGCCTTTAACGCACCCAAGGCCAAGCGGTAGTCGAAATGTATATCAGCAATAATAGGTAGTGAGACGCTCTTCTTTATAGTTGCCAGGCTTTCAGCAGCTTCCCCATCAGGAACTGCCACTCGCACAATTTGACAGCCAGAATCCTCTAGCTCCTTAATCTGGTTTACGGTAGTCGGAATGTCACGGGTGTCGGTCTTGCTCATGGACTGCACCACGATGGGGGCGCCGCCACCAACGGTCACCTTGCCGATTCTCAATTGTTTGGAAATTCGGCGTGTCATAGTCCGAACCCCTTGCCGCTGATCAGACGATAGACATCACTGAAGGTTACCAAGACCATAATTGCAATTAGAAGAGCAGTACCAACGTAGTGGGCTAAACGCACTGTGCGAGTGGAGAGACGTTTCCCATGCCTGAAGCCCTCAATGAGAGCCACCAGCATCCCCCCTCCATCTAAGGGAGGTATGGGGAAGAGATTAAATATCCCGAGACCGAGGCTAATTACGGCAGCCATAAATAGTAGGTTGCTGAAGCCGGAGGAGCGCACTACCTCTACTGTCAATTGACCAGCACCTATTGGCCCGATCAAGGCTAGATCGGGAGATTCTATCATTAGAGGGATAGCCTCTATTATGAGCACAGGCATATAGATAATGTACCTCGCTCCCGAATAGACTGCGCTCCACACGGGAAGTCGCTCTTGTTCGATGTGCGTCCCTTCCACCCATCGCATGTCTAGACCGGGCAAGGTCTCGTAACCAACATTAATCAGAGAGGATGCAGTCACGTTCCCCTCTCGAAGCAAGACTATGTTTATTTTCTCACCTTCCGCAACGGAACGCAGGGCACTGGACATGCTCTCATCATTGTATGCGCCCTGTCCATTGATGCTTAAGATGGTATCACCAGCTCTAATGTCGGCTTCGTAGGCTGGCGAGCCTTCCTCCACCTGGCTCACCAGATTCCAACAAAGCAAGACGCCGATTATGCGGCGTTGTAATTCTGGATCGAATTTCGGCTTCACTGTAGTTTGTATTTCCTGACTGTCCCTTAAGAGAAGCAAAGTTATATCCGCCCCTTCCTCGACTGAATTCACTATATTCTGCACGTCCCCCCACCTACGGACGGGTTGCCCCTCCACGTCGAGAATTATGTCCCCTGGTTCAATGCCGGCTTGTTTGGCGGAAGAGTTCGCTGCTACAGAGTGTACCATGAGTCCGTTGCCGGTAACGAAGGATACGGGCAGAGCAAGAAAAGCACTGAGTAGAACAAAGGCCAGAAGAACGTTGACCAGTGGACCGGCAACATAGATTCCCAACCTGGTCCACGGCCCTTTGCCAGCCAGGCTTCGGGGTACTGTGGGGTCATCTTCTCCGGCAGCCCTAACAAAGGCTCCTATAGGTATGGCATTAAGTGAGTATGTTGTCTCGCCTCGTTTGATGCCAAAGAGTCTTGGGGGGATGCCTATACCGAACTCTTCGACCTTCACTCCGGCACGTTTGGCAGCAATGAAGTGCCCCAATTCGTGAAGACACATTGCCACGAATAGAGCCACGACGAAAAGGACAATGATTATGGCGACGCTCATCTCTTATCTCTCTATCCGGCGCCTGCTTCTTCCTTCAGGCTTCTGGCAACGACCAAGGGAAATGCGCGTAGCGCATTCTCTGGCCCAGTTGTCGGCAGCCAGTATGTCCTCCAGGGACGGCCGGCTGATGTCCTGATGTTGGTCAAGTGTTTCTTGCACAATTCTGGCTATATCGGTGAAACGTGTTCTATGGCTGAGAAAGAACTCTACGGCTACCTCATCCGCGGCACAAAGCACTGCCGAATAGGTTCCTCCCGATTTGCCAGCCTCCACAGCCAGTTTGAGACAGGGGAATTTGTCATAGTCCACAGATTCAAAGTCCAGAGAGCTGATATTATTCCAATTAAGGCGGGGCAGTTCCGGATTAGGCCACCTTCGGGGATAGGAAAGGGCGTACTGAATGGGTAGCCTCATATCAGGCCAGCTAAGCTGAGCTTTAAGGGAACCATCCGTAAATTCCACCATGGAGTGAATGATAGACTGGGGATGAATTAGTATTTCAATACTATCAAAGGGGAAAGAGAAAAGCCAATGAGCTTCAATGACCTCCAGCCCTTTGTTCATAAGTGTTGCAGAATCTATGGTTACCTTCTTTCCCATCTGCCATACGGGGTGTTGAAGAGCTTGGTCCGGAGTTACCTCAGCCAATTGTGCCTGTGAATAGCGATAAAAAGGCCCTCCAGAGGCAGTGAGAAGAAGCCTTCGCGGCTTGGTGTCTTCTCCCTGCAGACATTGCCAGATGGCACTATGCTCGCTATCAATGGGCAGAATTTCAGCCTTATGGAGGCTAGCTTCACGGACAATGATTTCACCGGCCATGACCAATACTTCCTTGCTAGCCAGGGCAACTGTCTTGCCGGCCCGCAAAGCTGCCAGAGTCGGGCTCAATCCGGCCTTACCCACAGTGGCTACGACAACGAAATCAACCTCAGGATGGCTGGCTATATCTTCTACGGACAGAAATTGCCCACCGTAGCTAACAGCAGGCTTGACTGATGGACAAACCATTTTGGGCTTAAATTGCCGAATTTGCCTTTCCAGAAGCTTGAGGTTCTTGTTCCCTGTCAGAGCTACTACTTCCAGTTCGTCAGGGAAAGCACGGATTACATCCAGAGCTTGTCGACCTATGGAACCTGTTGAGCCCAGGACAGCTACTTTTTTTACGCCACCCATATCACGTAATAGTATATCACTGCCCCCACGAATATAAGGCTATCGAAGCGGTCAAGGACGCCGCCATGTCCCGGCAGCAAATTACCGGATTCTTTCACTCCCATATTGCGCTTGAGCAGGGATTCAACCAGGTCGCCAAGCTGAGCAAAGAGGCCGACGAGAAAGCCCAGGAGCATAATTTGCCAGTATCTAAAAGCAAAAGGAGCCCCTACCTTAACGGAGATCAGCTTAAGAACCGTCGCTATTACAACAGCGGCCAGAATGGCGCCTACTAATCCCCCTAGGGCACCTTCCCAAGTTTTGGCTGGGCTTATCGCAGGAGTCAGCTTATGCTTACCCCTTGCCCGTCCGACAAAATAGGCGCTGGTATCGTTGGCAAATGTAGTCAGCATGGCCAGGTAAACCCAGTTTCGGCCATCCTCTAAACCGCGCAAATTCAGCCAGTAGCTGAGCATCCAACCTACATAGAGAGCACCGACTATTGTCCATGCCCAGTCGCGGAATGCCTCTTCTCTCGACTGGCGGAGCAATAGGCAAATCAAGGAGACTAACACTGTGGCGGTAACAACTGTGGGCAAAAGATCGGGATTGGCGTAATGAGGGCTTAGGACAAGCGCCAGCGTCCATGACAAACCCAGATAAAGCAGGGGCTCTCTCCTGTCGAAATTGGCCATGTGGTAGAACTCGAAAGTGCCGGCTAATGCCGCTGCAGCTATGAGAAGACTAAACCAGGGCCAGGGGTCACCAAACCAGATAGCAAGGACAATGAGGGGGAGGCCTGCGGCGGCAGTAATGACTCTGTACCTGAGCACAGGTCTATTTTAGCAGCTTTTGAGTGGTCACAGACTAGCCAATGTCTAACCCCATGAATGGAGTTGTTTGAACTAGCATCATATGTGGCATCTAATACTGAGCGGTAGCGAAACATTTGAGGGCAAAGTGACAACTGGTGAAGGACAGAGATTCGACTAGATCTAGCGAGGGCCTCCGAAGAGGCGAATGGCTTTTGGGCTTGAACTATATTTCCTGTATTTCCTTTTCCTTGCGCTGCCCCAATTCATTTACCTTCCCCACACAAGTCTCTGTAAGCTGGTCGATTTTCTTAGTATTGTTTTTGAGGTCGTCTTCCGATATTTCTTTATTTTCTTCCATCTCTCTTAATTTCTCAATACCATCTCTTCTTATGTTGCGTATGGCAATCCGCCGCTCCTCTACTTTCTTGGACACGAACTTGACCAGCTCCTTGCGGCGCTCCTCGCTAAGAGGCGGGATGACCACTCGAATTAAATTACCATCATTCGCAGGGTTAAGGCCGATATTGGCTGTGAGAATGGCTCTCTCGATGTCGCGTAACGATGTGCGGTCCCAAGGCTGAATGATAATTAGGTTAGCCTCAGGTATAGAAATTGTGGCGAGTTGACGTAGCGGGATAGTGGTGCTCTGATAGTTAACCATGATATGGTCAAGTAAGGCCGGAGTGGCACGCCCGGCACGCAGGGTAGCTAATTCTCTAGCCAGGCCATCTGTGGCCTTCTGCATTCGGGAGTTCAGTTCAACGAATAGTTCATCTAACATGGCTTAGTGATCGACACCAAGCTCGAATCTGGCAAACCTGCCTACTTTAATGTTCTCACCCACTTTGGCAATCGCCTCAACAATAATTTCCTGTACTGTTCTGGTAGGATCCTTGATGAAAGGCTGGCTAAGAAGGCAAGCTTCTTGAGGGTCTGTTTCTGCTTTTGGTGGCATCTCTTCGCTACTGATGAATTGCGGGCAAGTGGCAGCTACCTGCATAGCTAAGTCGCGGGCAAGTCTTCTGAATTCATCGGTCCGAGCTACAAAATCGGTTTCGCAATTTAGCTCCACTAATACTCCAATGTGCCTGGTGTGATGAATATAAGCTTCAATTACACCTTCCGTTACAAGCTCATCCTTCTTCTTCTCAGCAATCGCTGCTCCGCGTCGTTTCAGGAATTCGATTGCCTTCTCCATATCGCCACCCACCTCTGACAAAGCCTTATTGCAGTCAGATATGCCTACATTGGTCCTGTTTCTTAACTCTTTTACTGCTTCAACTGGTATTTTCATGGAGATCCGATTCTTCCTTGCGACTCCTTCGCTGCCTCTGATTTACCTGGCTTCTCTGGCTCAAAGGTATAGGAACCCAGGATCTCAACGGATTCTTCGCGCTCTGCTTTAGCACCTGGCTTGGCAGCTCCGGCCTCCGCAGAAAACGCTTCAGTTTTACCTTTGACTATGGCGTCAGCTATTTTGCTGCAAATCAACTTAATCGCCTTGACGGCGTCATCGTTGGCGGGAATAGGATAATCGATGCCATCGGGATTGCAATTAGTATCCGAAATAGCAATCACAGGTATGCCCAGTTTCTTAGCTTCGGTAAAGGCAATTTTGTCTTTGATAGGATCAGCGATGAAGAGCGCTCCCGGAAGGGTGGTCATTTCCTTGAAACCACCCATTTGAGTATTCAGGTGGGATATCTGCTTTTCTATCTTCACCCGTTCTTTCTTAGGCAGGCGGTCAAGCTCGCCTTTATCCTTTCTATTCTCTAACCGGACCAGGTAGTCAATCCGGGCCTGTATGACGGCGAAATTCGTCAACATACCGCCCAGCCATCTTTGATTGACATAGTTCATGCCGCATCTCACAGCCTCTTCTTCTATGGTCTGCTGGGCCTGTTTCTTGGTGCCGACAAGAAGAATACTTTGCCCTCGAGCTGCCAAATCTTGAGCAAAGGCACAGGCCTTTTCCAACGTGGCAACTGTCTGCTCCAAATCGATGATATGGATACTATTGCGCTGAGTAAAGATGTATTTTTTGGCCTTGGGATGCCAGTAACTGGTATGGTGGCCGAAGTGAGCACCGGCCTCTAGTAATTGTTTTAGTAGAGCATTCTCTATCATATCTACAACTCAACTTATGTTGGTCAATAAGACCAGCATAATGTAGCATGATTCACTTGGATAATGCAACAAGAGACTGCCTCCGCCTGTTTCTGAATTGACAGAGACTCTGCCCTTATCTATACTATTGAGCCAAAATTATAGCTAGAAGTTGCCCGAGTAGCTCAATGGTAGAGCAACCGATTTGTAATCGGTAGGTTGGTGGGTTCGACTCCCCCCTCGGGCTGGGTTTTTCTAGCATTTTTTGATAGAGTTATGCGAGGGAGGGGTGCCGGAGTGGTTAATCGGAGCAGACTGTAAATCTGCCGCCCTTACGGGCTGCGTGGGTTCGAATCCTACCCCCTCCACTTTACAGAGTGTAAGAGGCCCACATAGCTGAGCAGGTAGAGCACGTTCCTGGTAAGAATATCGAACCTAACGCTATCATAGGGGCTAATTAATAATAACCTCAGTATAATCCAGAAAGAAACTCAGCAACTCCAAAGCCAATACTTTTTCACCATAGAACCAGCTAAACAATTACTATCTAGTCGCTAGTCCCAAAAACCACAAGAGCAGCAACACAGGTAAAAAGAACAGACCCAATCACAGTCATCACGTCCTGCAAGACTACTCCTGCAATAAACCCCAACGCCCCTATCCCAAGAAGTCCTATTTTTAGATTCTCCATACCTGATATAACCCCCAACTTCATTATATCCAGACAACAGTACTTGTCAATAACCCCGTCCCAGACAAGAACGAGTACACTTGCTTGACATTCTCCAAACCATTCCTTAAAATCTCCCAGCTAATTCGGCAAGTGAACAAGTACATCACGTTCTAGGATAGAGAGTCTGTGCGTGGTTGACTCTTTATCCAGGTTGACTTAAAATATAGTTTCGTGCATACTTGCCCACATAGCTCAGTAGGTAGAGCACGTTCTTGGTAAGAACGGGGTCACCAGTTCGAATCTGGTTGTGGGCTTTGAAATAAAAGGAGGCTAAGATGGCTAAGAAAGTTTATGAGCGTGTCAAACCGCATATCAATGTGGGTACCATAGGGCATGTGGACCATGGGAAAACTACGCTGACTGCAGCCATGACTCAGGTATTAGCTAAAGTGGGCTTTGCACAATTCCGGCCCTACGATTCCATAGATAATGCTCCTGAAGAAAAAGCGCGTGGGCTGACGATTGCTATTTCCCATATTGAGTATGAGACTGACAAGCGTCATTATTGTCACATTGACTGTCCCGGACATGCTGACTACATCAAGAATATGATAACTGGAGCTGCTCAGATGGATGGGGCTGTTCTGGTGGTCGCTGCTGATGACGGTCCTATGCCACAAACCAGGGAACATATCCTTCTGGCTCGACAGGTGAACGTTCCCCGCATTATGGTGGCTCTCAACAAGATAGATCTGGTAGATGACCCGGAGCTGTTGGATTTGGTGGAGATGGAGGTTCGAGACTTGTTGAAGAAGTACAACTTTCCTGGCGATGAAGTGCCAGTTGTACGAGTAAGTGCTCTTAAGTCTCTGGAGTGCGGCTGCGGAAAAAGGGACTGCAAATGGTGTGGGGGAGTATGGAAGTTGCTGGATGCAATAGATGCATATATTCCCCTGCCCAAGAGGGAAAAAGACAAACCGTTCTTGATGCCGATAGAAGATGTATTCAGCATCAAAGGACGAGGTACCGTGCCTACGGGCCGAGTGGAACGTGGCGTAGTCAAAGGCGGTGACGAAGTTGAGATAGTAGGATTAAAGGAGACAAAGAAAACGGTAGTGACTAGCCTGGAAATGTTCCACAAGACTATGAATGGGGCGGAGTCAGGCGATGCCATCGGACTCCTATTGCGGGGCGTGGAACGGGATGATATAGAACGGGGTCAGGTTCTGGCAGCGCCAGGCTCGGTCAAGCCTCATACAGAAGCCGAGGTCGAGGTATATATTTTGACCAAGGAAGAAGGTGGCCGGCACACACCTTTCTTCAACGGTTATAAGCCCCAGTTTTATATCAGAACTCTGGACGTTACGGGGGAGATAAATCTTCCCGAGGGTGTAGAGATGGCTATGCCCGGTGATAGCCTGGCTCACATGAAGATTAAGACCATTTATCCTGTAGCTATGGAGCAGGGGCTACGCTTTGCCATCAGGGAAGGTGGCAAGACAGTTGGGGCTGGCGTCATCGCCAAGGTTATTGCCTGAATATCGACTCCTGCGCGTTTTGCGGATTTTTGAATAGACGTGGCTAAAAAGAAGGGCGATTTACGCGTAATTATCCAGCTAGCTTGCGGTCAATGCTCGCGGAGAACATATACTACTACGAAGAACAAGAAGAATGATTCGCAGCGGCTGGAGTTGAATAAGTTTTGTCCTCATTGTCGTGTCTATACTGGTCATAAAGAAACAAAGTAACTCATGACGACTCACGCCAATAAAGCAGCTACCAAATCCGCTCCAGAAAAAAAGTCGAGGTTCAGTTTCTTTGCTGGGGTGGTAGCTGAGCTGCGGAAAGCACACTGGCCATCAAGGCAAGAGGCTTTGAGGTTGAGCATTCTGGTGCTGGCTGTGTGTGTCGTCGTGGGGCTTATTTTGGGTGGTTTAGATTTGGCTTTTACAAGACTATTCTTGCTTCTAGGTGGTTAGTATAAATGCTTGATGGCGAATGGTACCTACTGTATGTGTCTTCGGGTCACGAGGAGCAGGCCCGGAGGAACTTAGAGCAGCGTATAAAATACATGGATGTGGGAGACAAGATATTTGATGTGGTGATACCCACGACTAAAGAGATTGAAATCAAAGCTGGAAAGCGGCATACGATGACCAAGAAAGCCTTCCCAGGATATATCATGGTAAACATGAAACTGGACGAGCATAGCTGGGAGATAGTACGCAATACCCCGGGGGTCGCTGGCTTTGTGAGCGCTGGTACCAAACCTGTTCCTTTGCCTAAACCAGAGGCGGATGTCATCTTACAACGTATGGAGGAGGCTCCTACAGAAGTTAAAATGACTTTTAAGGAAGGCGATAGTGTACGGGTAACGAACGGGCCTTTTATTGATTTCATCGGCAAGGTGGAGCAAGTCAATCTGAATAAAGGTAAGGTAGTAGTTTTACTATCGCTGTTCGGCCGAGAAACACCTGCGGAATTGGACCTCCTCGGGATAGAAAGGATATGACGCGTCTCAGCTAGAAACCCACAGCGCAATGAAAGAGAGAAGCAGTAATGGCCAAGAAGGTTAAGGCAATCATTAAGTTGCAGATACAGGCAGGCAAAGCTACTCCAGCGCCGCCTGTGGGGCCGGCATTGGGGCAACATGGTATCAATATCATGGCTTTCTGCAAGGAATATAATGAAAGAACGGCCTCTCAGGAAGGTTTCATTATCCCTGCTGAGATAACCGTATATGAAGATCGCTCCTTCATCTTCACGACCAAGATGCCGCCTGTTTCTGATTTGTTGCGGCGTGGTCTGGGGGTAGAAAAGGGCAGTGGTAATCCCGGAACTGAGAAAATAGGTAAGATAAGCAAAGATAAACTCTATGAGATCGCGCGAAACAAGATGAAGGACCTGAATACGACTGATATTGATAAGGCAGCGAGCATTGTTGCCGGCACGGCTCGGAGCATGGGAGTCGAGGTAGAATGAATTCAGGTTCTCAAGAGTTTGTAGAGTTTTGAGGTATAAATAAGTGGAAAAGCATGGTAAGAAATATCAGGAAGCTAGTAAACTTGTAGACAAGTCGAAAAACTATGCCCCTGAAGAGGCAATCGAGCTGGCTAAGAAGACCTCCTACGCCAAATTTGATGAGACCGTCGAACTCCATTTGAGGATGGGAGTCGATCCCCGCAGCGCTGATCAACAGGTGCGTGGCGTAATTCTATTGCCTAACGGACTCGGGAAGAAGACACGTGTGCTCGTCTTTACCCAGGGTGAGGGGGTAAGGTTGGCTCAAGAAGCAGGTGCTGACTATGCAGGAGCAGAAGAGCTTGTTAAACAGATTGAGGGCGGCTGGCTTGAGTTTGATGTATCTATAGCTACCCCTGATGTGATGCCCAAAGTGGCCAAGCTCGGCAAAATTCTGGGGCGGAAAGGCCTGATGCCCAATCCCAAGTCCGGTACTGTGGTGCAGCCTCAAGACCTGGGTCGGGTTATAAGTGAAGCTCGCAAGGGGAGGGCTGAATTCCGTTTGGACAGGACGGCTATTATCCACTTGCCCATTGGCAAGGTGAGTTTTGAGAAGGACAAGCTCCTGGAGAATTTGGCGGCAGTGATCGAAGCTATTGTTAAAGCTAAGCCCAGTGGGTCTAAAGGGCAATACATAAAGAGCGCATTTCTGACCACCGCTATGGGGCCGGCATTCAGACTGGATATCTCGTCTTTGCTTGCCGCATCGGGTCTTTTGAGCCGGTAGCCTAGTCACGGGCTGGCAAATTCCACGAGGCCACGTATCGAAGGAAGCTGTGGTATTGATGCAGTACCTTGCGGCAGTGGCACAGATGATATTCATCATATCGATTTGAATTCAAATGAGATTCAGCAAATGAAAGTCCTGATGGTGTATATGTCCCTGCACCACGGCAATACTGAAAAAATGGCCAAGACTATGGCGAATATCCTCGATGCCGACTTGGTACAGGTGAAACAAGCGGGTGCTGGTATGCTTGAGCAGTATGACTTGATTGGTTTTGGCTCAGGGATCTATTTTGGCAGACATCATGAGAGCGTTTTAGATTTTGTCGATAAGCTGCCCGTGCTCAAAAACAAGAAGGCATTTATATTTTCCACAAGTGGACTAAGGAAAATACCGCTTGTCCACGATTTTGACAAGCCACTGAGGCAAAAGCTGCAACGGAAAGGCTTCGGTATTATCGCTGAATTCTCTTGTCGGGGACTTGACACATACAGAGCAACCAGGCTTGTTGGCGGAATAAACAGGGGCAGGCCCAATGCTGAGGACTTGAAACAAGCAGAAGATTTCGCCAGATGCCTCAAGAATTCAGGGCAGTCATATCTCAATCCGACATTGTCGTCCAATTAACGGCTCACCAGCCGTTTCCCCAAATCTTCAGCTTCGTGCATCAGTGCTTCGTTATTTTGAATCTCGCCGGCTTTCGTCGCACTGCCGTACACCATACCGACGATCTTCGATCCTGTGTAACGATAGGCGTCTTGAAATGTTCGCAAAGCGTTCACACACCCGGATTTGACTGGGTCAACATCCCCGTAGCTCATTGCGATGGCGATCCGTTTGCCGGCGAAAGGATTCTTGGCATAAGCAGGAAGTGCGTAGCAGCGGTCCATGAACATCTTTGTCTGAGCAGACATCGTGAACCAATAAACCGGGCTGGCAATGACCCAGGCATCTGCTCCTATCAACTTGGGGTATATTTCCTGCATGTTGTCTTTGATGGCACATCCTTTGCTATCATTCTTTTGGCAAGTATCACAACCCCGGCAAGGACTGATTTTTAGACCATGAAGAAACACCGTCTCCACTTCTGCGCCAGCGGATTTTGCCCCACGCGAAATCCGGGCTGCCAGGGCGGAGCTATTTCCCTTTTTCCTCGGACTACCCAAAATGACCAGTACTTGCTTGTTCTTTGCTTTGTTTTCCAACGCTCTTACCTCCTAGATGATAAATGCAGACTATTTGCCCTTGATAGTAATTTTCGTTCTTGCGGGTACCTTCTTAAATATCGTGGCGTCGCCGATGACTCTGCCAAATACGGTCACCGGGCTCGCCGGGCGAATTTCGTCTCTCTGACTTGCGGGGGTAGGACCGAAGAAGATGCAGAACGCATTGCCGTCGGGCCAATAACCTAAATCCCCCACGCTCACCACTTCTTGTCCGGCCTCTAACTGAAGGCTGAGAGGAATCGAGAAGTATACTTCGTCTCCCCAGAGATTGACGCGCCCTTTGATGGGCAGTGCCTGCCAGATTGCCTCAGCCGTCTCGGTATTATTCAACTCAGCCTCTGCTTCAATCGCTCCTGCTGTTATCCGAATCTTGTTTCCCATGTTTGCCAATCGCTTGCAAGCCTATGACTGAGCCTGTGGGAAATTGTATCGCCGAAAAAAGGGCCAACAATCTCAGTCTGTCTTCTTGAACATCTTGCCCTTGGTTCCACACACGGGGCAGCTGCCGGGTGGTTCCTTTTCTGAGGTGTAGCCGCAGACGGGGCACACATAATAGGCATAGGTCTCTTTGCTGGCGCCAGGATTATCAAGCAGCTTTTGATAGAGCTGCGCATGAATCTTCTCTACCTCGTTGGCATAATGAAATGACCGTTCCGCCTCTTTGTTTCCCTCAGCTTTGGCGGCCTCCAGCATCTTGGGATACATGCTCTTGAATTCATGGGTCTCACCTGTTATAGCTTCCAGCAGGTTCTCTTTGGTACTCTTGATTCCCTTGAGCGCTTTAAGATGATTATGGGCATGAATGGTCTCAGCTTCAGCAGCGGCTCTAAATAGCTTCGCTACCTGTGGATAGCCCTCCTTGTCAGCAGCAGCAGCAAAGGCAAGATACGTCCGGTTCGCCTGTGATTCTCCGGCAAAGGCGTCTCTCAAGTTTTGTTCAGTCTTCAACATAGCTACTTTCCCTCCTCTCGATACTAGACCTTATCGGGTGAATAGGCTCATTATACTATTGACAAGTATCAGCTGCCAATTAAGAGCCACGATAGCCCGGACTAATAAGGTCACTTGTTTGAGGATAGTGATATATCCACTGGGTTGTATGTTCCCCTTGTGCTTTCTATCAAGAGTGAGGTACCATTCTACTTGAGTACTTCGTGTGCCATACTTGAATATGGACTTCGAGTCAATCTCTGGCAAGGGGGTGAAGATGAAAGTAGCTAACGTGGATGAAATGAAAGACCTGGACAGGCGTGCTACGGAACAATTTGGCATCTCAGAAGACCTTCTGATGGAAAATGCCGGGCAGGCAGTGTGCTTCGTCATATCACAAGAACTCGGCATAAAGGACAAGAAATTCATTGTCTTTTGTGGCGGCGGCAACAATGGTGGGGATGGATTAGTTGTGGCCAGGAAGATTCACTCCGATGGTGGGGACGTGAAAGTCTTTCTCCTCGACGACGAAGCCAAATTTAAGGGCGCGGCAAGAAAGAACTTTGAGATAGTATCCAGAATGTCCATAGAGATGTCCAGAATCAGCTCAATTGACTCCGTAATACCTGAACTCCTTGATTGTGATGCCATCGTGGATGCCATGTTCGGCACAGGTCTTGTCCGCAGAGTGAGCGGGATATACAAAGATACGATTCAGTTGATAAACGAGAGCCAAAGTGCGGTGTTCAGCGTTGATATTCCTTCAGGCATAAACGGCAATACCGGGGAGGTGATGGGTGCAGCAGTAAAGGCAGATTATACCGTAGCTTTCGGACTTCCCAAGCTGGGGAACCTGCTTTACCCGGGGTATGAGCACTGCGGAGAGTTGTATGTTTCACATATATCTTTCCCGCCTGCCCTCTACAATTCCCGCACCCTAAAGGTGGCAATCAATAATCCCGTAGAGCTTCCGGAGAGAGCCAAAGATACTCACAAGGGCAGCTACGGGAAGGTGCTGTTTATTGCCGGCTCCTCGAGTTACCTCGGTGCGCCGTACTTCTCTGCTCTATCTTTCCTTAAAGCCGGAGGCGGCCTTTCCTACCTGGCAACACCCAAATCCATTTCGCCATTCATAGCCAGCAAGGGAAGCGAGATCGTCTTTGTTCCTCAAGAAGAAACGGCTTCAGGAAGCATAGCACTGGAAAACAAAGGCGAGCTTTTGGAATTTTCCCAAACGGTGGATATGGTGGTTCTCGGTCCCGGTCTTTCTTTAGCCAGGGAGACACAGGAGCTGGTACGGAAGCTGACTCCCAAAATCGACAAGCCTCTGCTCATAGATGGCGATGGAATCACTGCCATTGCTGAAGACTTAGGAAGAATAAAGAAGAGGGAAGCGCCGACGATACTTACGCCTCATGTGGGCGAGATGTCCCGCATCACCAAAATGGGCGTAAGTGAGATAAATAGAAATAAGATAGACGTTCTGCAGCGCACGGCAAAGGAACTCAATGCCATAATCATCTTAAAGGGAGCCCATTCCCTCATAGGTTATCCCGATGGGACTGTTTTCATCAACGTAAGTGGCAATTCCGGCATGGCCACGGCCGGAAGTGGCGATGTCCTGACGGGGACTATTGCCGCCATGTATGGTCTGGGATTGGCCCTTGAGGACGCGGTGAGAATGGGCGTGTTTATCCATGGATTTTCCGGCGATGTCGCCGCCGTAGACAAAGGTGAGGACGGGATAACAGCGCAGGACATATTGGACTACCTCCCCGAGACGGTGAAGCTTTACAGAGATAATTTTGCCGAAATTTCGGAAAATCTTTACGAAAGCATCTTCGTGGTATGAGGCAATATCGGGACTATTTGTCACGCACCGCAGGCATGACACAGAGGCAGCTTGATGTTTTGCTGCCCAGGGTGAAGAAAGGTGGGACGATGAAGGCGATGGTGCTGGAGAAAATCTCTTCAGTTGAAGAAAAACCTTTGAAGCTGGTGGATTTGCCCGTGCCTGTCCCCGAGCGGGGCCAAATCTTGGTCAGGGTCTCTGCTTGCGGAGTCTGTCACACCGAGCTTGACGAAATTGAAGGCCGGGTTTCACCCTCCCGATTTCCCATGATTCTAGGTCACGAAATTGTGGGTAGGGTGGAAAGCTTGGGGCCGGGGGCAAGCAAATTCAAGAAAGGCGATAGAGTGGGTATTGCCTGGATTAGCTGGGCGTGTGGTCATTGTTCCTTCTGCCTCAAAGGCGAGGAAAACCTCTGTGATTCGGCGAAATGGACGGGGAAGGATGTCCACGGTGGCTATGCCGAATATACGGTGGTATTCGAGGATTTTGCTTATCCCATTCCGGAAAGGTTTACCGATGTGGAGGCTGCTCCTCTTTTATGTGCCGGGGTGATTGGCTACCGCGCCTTAAGGCTCTCTGGGATGGAAGATGGCAAAGTGCTGGGACTCTACGGATTTGGAGCCTCTGCCCATATTGCTATCCAGGTTGCCAAATGTAAATATCCCCACGGCAAGGTTTTCGTCTTTACCCGACCTCACCAGAAAGAACACCAGGATTTGGCCAGGAAATTAGGAGCGGACTGGATTGGAGCCACGGGCGATACACCACCGGAAAAGCTCGACTGTGCCATAGACTTTACTCCTGTGGGAGAGCCGGTGCGCGAAGCTTTGAAGAATTTACAGAAGGGCGGAAGGGTGGTTATAAATGCCATTCGTAAGGCAACGCCTGTCCCGGAATTAGACTACACCGAGCATCTCTGGCATGAGAAGGAAGTCAAAAGCGTGGCTAATGTAACCAGAAGGGATGCTCAAGAGTTCCTTCCTTTGGCTGCCCAAATTCCCATCGTGCCGGAAACCCAGGAATTTAAGTTGGAGGAAGCCAACGAAGCCTTGATTCTGCTCAAGGAAGGGAAAATCCGCGGGGCAGGGGTCTTGAAAGTAACCGATTAAGAGAGGTAGAGGCCCCCGATGACAGGAAGGAGGGCTCAGGATGCTACGAGATTTAATACTAAAGAACAGAAGCTACCGGCGGTTTCATGAAGAGGTTGACATAAAGCTCGCCACATTGCGAGAACTTGTTGACCTTGCCCGGCTCTCAGCATCGGCAAAGAATTGGCAGCCGCTCAAATACATCCTTTCCTGCGACCGCGGGAAGAATGCACTGGTATTCCCGAACCTCGTGTGGGCCAGATTTCTGACGAACTGGCCAGGTCCTTCTGAGGGGGAGAGGCCCTCGGGCTATATTATCATTCTCGGTGACACGGAGGTAAGTAGGTTCTGGGACTACGACGCCGGGATAGCTGCCCAGAGTATCTTGCTGGGGGCGACTGAGAAAGGCCTCGGTGGCTGCATGATTGCTAATGTGGATAGGGAAGGGCTTCGTGGGGCTTTAGAAATACCGCGGCGATATGAGATATTGCTTGTCCTGGCTCTGGGCAAGCCCAAAGAAAAGGTAGTGATAGAAACCGTCGGACCCGGTGGAGATACCAAGTACTGGCGTGATAGCAGGGGCGTCCATCATGTGCCCAAGCGATCTCTGGATGATATAATCATCGGATAAACAAGCTGAAGGAAAAAACGAGCATCATGCCACGCTATTTTATTTGGACCATCGGCTGCCAGATGAATAAGGCAGAGTCCCAGCAAATAGCTGGATACTTAGATTCTGCGGGCTATCAGGCGGCGACTTCTTTTTCCCACGCCGATTTGGTGGTTCTCAACACCTGCGTGGTGAGAGAAAGTGCTGAGAATAAGGTCTTAGGCACTCTGGGTCTATTGAAAGGCCTGAAAGATAAGCATCCCAATCTCGAGATACTTGTTACCGGGTGCTTTGTCAATTCCCACACCCAGGAATTGCGGAGACGATTTCCTCACGTTGACTTATTGTTCAAGCCTGGCGATTACCCTGAGCTGGTTGCCTGGGGACAAAAGCAGGGCATACCTATTGCGCAGAATTTGCTACACTACCCTCGCACTGAGGCTGTGATGACTTGCCCCCCATGCGCTCTTATCCCCATCATCCAGGGGTGTGATAATTTTTGCTCATATTGCATTGTCCCCTACAGGAGGGGAAGGGAGGTGAGTCGACCCGCACAAGAAATAGTCTGCGAAGTGAAGGAACTGGCAAAAAGAGGCACAAAAGAAGTGACTCTGGTGGGGCAGAATGTTAATTCCTACGGACACGATTTGCCCGGGCATCCCGACCTCGCCGATTTGTTGAGCGAATTAAGCAACATAGATGGCCTTGCCAGGATTCGCTTTCTGACCAATCATCCTAGGGATATGAGCCTGAAGCTCATTGAGACTATGGCTTCAATGAACAAAGTTTGCGAGCATCTGGAACTGCCGGCGCAATCAGGGGACAATGATATATTGAAGGCCATGAGGCGAGAATATACCGTGGAACGATATCGAGAGCTTGTCTACACCATTCGCCGCAACATCCCTCAAATATCCCTGAGCACAGATATAGTCGTGGGCTTTCCCGGCGAAACAGAGGAACAATTTGAACATAGTCTGTCTCTGATCAAGGAGATGAGGTTTGATGTTGTTCATGTGGCAGCTTATTCTCCTCGGTCGGGCACCGTTGCCTGGCGAGAATATCAAGATAACATCCCCGCGGAAGTCAAGAAGGAAAGGGTCAATAAGATTGAAGAGCTTCAAACAGCTATAGCCAGCGAAATTAACTCGGAACTTCAGGGCAAGGAAGTGGGGGTGCTGGTTGAAGGCCGGAAAGGAGGAAAATGGTTTGGGCGCACCCGGAGCAACAAACTGGTATTCTTTGAAGATGCCGGCGACTGGCTGGGCCAATTAGTGATGGTCCGGATTGAGAAGACAAGTCCCTGGTCACTGGGAGGCCAGGTTAAAATAACTAATTAAAGGAGGGTACATGTCAGAAATTCTAAGCAAATATGGAATGATTATCTTTTTGGTAGTAATTTTCGCCGTTATGTATTTGTTGATGATCAGGCCAAGGCAGAAGCAACAAAAAGTACACGACGAAATGATGAAGGAACTGAGAGTGGGAGAGAGGGTGATTATAGCTGGCGGGATTTACGGGCAAATTGAAAGTCTTAGTGAAGATACTGCAATTGTGAAGATAGAGTCCGGGGCAACAATGAAGGTTGCTCGAAGCAGTATACTTGGCAAACAAGAAGTTGAGGAGGGTGGCAAGGGAGTATTCTGAGGTTTATGCCTGAAGAGTCTTCTCTAGGCCCCCTCTTTTCTCCTGGCAGTATCGCTATCGTGGGGGCTTCCCTAAACCCTTTTTCCGGGGGATACCAATTCACGCGTTTTCTTATAGACCACGGCTTCCAGGGCAAACTTCATCTAGTGAACCCGGCATCGGGTGAGATTCTGGGGCTTAAAGTCTATCCTCGGCTAACAGAAATCCCTGAGCCAAGCGTGGACTATGTAATCTCCTGCATACCTGCTGAGAGTGTCCTGCCTTTGCTGGATGACTGCGGCAAGAAAAACGTCAAGCTTGTCCACTTATTTACAGCCAGGCTGAAGGAGACAGGCAGAGACAGAGAGACAAAGCTTCAAAGCGATATTTTGGAAAAAGCGAAGAAGCTGGGCATTAGGATTCTCGGCCCAAATTGCATGGGAATCTATTATCCCAAGTTTGGTTTGTCTTTTAATCACCAGCTACCCAGAGAAAGTGGATCGGTAGGGGGATTTTTTCAGAGTGGCGGGGGCGCCGCAGAATTTGTCCGTTACGCTGCTTTAAGAGGAGTCCGTTTCAGCAAAGTCGTAAGCTATGGCAATGCCTCAGATATTGATGAAGTTGAACTGCTGGACTACTTTGCCTCTGATAGCGAAACAGAGATAATTGCCTCGTATATTGAGGGAGTTAAGGATGGTAGAAAATTTGTTGAGTCCTTAGCCCTGGCTGCGAAAGAGAAGCCGGTCATAGTTCTCAAGGGGGGAAGGGGCAGGACAGGGGCAAAACTGGCGCTCTCGCATACCGCATCGCTGGCTGGCTCTATTAACGTGTGGCAAGCAGCACTAAAGCAATGTGGAGCCACTATGGTCAGCAGTTTTCAAGAGTTGATAGACCAGGTTGTCGCATTTACCTTTTTGCCGCCTATCACCGGCAGGAGGGTGATCGTTGCCGGGGGTGGGGGTGGCAAGAGTATGGTCTCGGCTGATGTCTGGGAAGAGGAAGGCTTCGAACTACCGGAACTGACCGCCGAGTTCAGGAAGAAGCTTAAGGAGAAAGTGCCCGAACTCTGGGATTGGGTCAGAAATCCTATAGACGCTTCTCTATTTCAAGGCACACCGATGGTGGACATAAACGTGCTGGAGTGGCTCAGTAAGGAAGACGGATTTGATATTTGGGTTGCCAACTTGACTCAGGACGACCCTTTGCCTGAAGATATATGGGAAAATGTGCTGGCACCGAATTTCTTGAACAGCGTAGCGGCAATTAAGAAGAACGGTAAGTCCGTAGTCTGTGTTATTGAAACAGGGGAAATTGGTCCGGCGGAGATGAAAAGCTGGAAGTGGAGAGCCATCGCCGAGACGAGAAGGCAGATTGTCAACCGGGGGCTGGCTGTTTTCCCTTCTCCGGAGAGGGCAGCGAGGGCAATAAGGAAATTAGTAGATTACTGGACATGGCGGGGAAGTGAAAGCGAATTATTATGACTACATTGTAGTGGGCAGCGGCATTGCCGGGCTTTATATTGCCTTGCTGGCCATGAAGCGGGGCAGTGTCCTCATACTGACCAAGGGCAGCATAGATGACTGCAACACCAAGTACGCTCAAGGCGGCATCGCTGTGGCCATGGGCAAGGACGATTCTCCTGAGTTGCACTTCAAGGATACCATAGCTGCCGGGGCTGGCTTATCTGATGCCGAGGCCGTGCGCATTCTGACTGCGGAGGCTGCTGACTGCATCGCTGATCTAATCAGATTTGGAGTGCCTTTTGATACTCTGAACGGGGAAATTACCCTGACCAGAGAGGCAGCCCACAGTGTGTCGCGGGTCATGCATGCCGGGGGAGATGCCACCGGGGAGCATATCGAGGTCACCTTAAGTCGCCAGGTACGTGCTGCTCCTATTAAAGTTCTGGAAAACTGCCTGGCTAGTGAAGTTTTGGTGCAGAAGGGCAGAGTAATTGGCGTGAGAGCTCTCGACTGCAATACTGGGTCGGTAGATGAATACCGCTGCCAGTTTCTTATCCTGGCTACTGGTGGCGCCGGAAGGTTGTTCAAATATACCAGTAACTCCGATGTAGTAACCGGCGATGGGATAGCTCTGGCTTATGAGGCCGGTGCCGAAATAAGCGATATAGAGTTTTTCCAGTTTCATCCCACTGTCCTGCGCCTGCCGGGAGTGGCTCCTTTCCTCATCTCGGAAGCGGTCAGGGGCGAAGGCGGCATACTCAGAAATGTGGAAGGTCATCGGTTTATGCCAGACTATACTGCTAAGGCTGAGCTGGCGACGAGAGATATAGTGGCTCGCAGCATTGTCTATGAGATGAAGAAGACTCACAGCGATAGAGTGTTTCTGGATGTGACCCATTTGCCATCCCGGTTAGTTACCACGCGCTTTCCCCACATATACCGCTTCTGTCGGAATCACGGCCTGGATATCATCAAGGGACTCATCCCGGTCGCTCCAGCCGCTCACTACCTTATGGGAGGGGTGAAGGTCAATAGCTGGGGAGAGACGAGTATTCCGGGCCTATTTGCTGCTGGGGAGACCGCCTGCACCGGCGTGCACGGTGCTAACAGACTGGCATCAAATTCCTTGCTTGAGTCAGTTGTTTTCAGCAAGAGGATAGTGCAGAGGACTGAAATGACCACCCCTCCTCGTCATGGCAAAAAGCGGAGCGGCAAAACGATCTCCTGTTGCCTCCCCGAACGTGAGGCATTACCCAAGATGCCACCGCTTAATCTGCCCAACTTGCAGTCCCTTATGTGGGATAAGGTGGGAATCATCCGTTCTGGCAAGAGCCTCAAGGAGGCGGCAGGCATTCTTGCCACCTGGGAAAGCTGCCTGCCTCAACCCGGTGACCGTCCCTCCTATGAGCTGAGTAATCTGGTACTATGTGCCAGACTTGTGACCGAGACTGCCTTGCTCCGCGAGGAAAGCCGCGGCGCTCATTTTCGCACAGACTTCCCGCGGACTTCACCGGAATGGCAAAGGCACATTGTTCTTAGGAAAAATGCCATCAAATAAACTCCAGATTGAAGATATTATCGACCGCGCCCTGGCTGAGGACCTTAGTAAAGGCGATGTCACTA
>JALHUO010000190.1 GCA_022866545.1 Dehalococcoidia bacterium
CTGAGGAGAGCCAGGAGACTGATCAAGAGATGATCAAGCTGGCGCCCTCGATTCTGTCGGCTGATTTTGCCCGCCTGGGCGAGCAGATCGGCGAGGTGGTCAGGGCGGGGGCTGATTATATCCATGTAGATGTTATGGACGGGCATTTTGTGCCCAATATCACCATCGGGGCTCTCGTGGTGGCTTCAGTCCGGCCGGTGACTACTCTGCCCCTGGATGTCCACCTGATGATAGAGCACCCTGAGCGGTATGTTTCCCAATTTGCTCAGGCGGGCGCCGATATTATCACAGTGCATGTGGAAGCCTCACCCCACCTCCACGCCACAATCCGGTTGATAAAAGAATCGGGGGCCAGGGCAGGCATATCCATAAATCCGCCTACTCCCCTGGGCGTAGTAGAGGAATTTCTGCCTCACGTTGACCTGGTCCTCGTCATGAGCGTTAATCCAGGCTTCGGCGGGCAGTCTTTTATCCCGGAAACATTGCCCAGGATAGCGAGCATACGCAAACTCCTCGATGATAGGGCGCTTCACGCCGAGCTCGAAGTCGACGGGGGAGTCAATGCGGACAACGCCCCGGACATAGTCAAAGCGGGCGCCAATGTACTGGTGGCAGGGAACAGCATATTCAGGGCACAGGAAGGGATAAGCGGGGCGATGCGGAGGCTGAGGGAAGCGACGGGGGAGAAATCCTAAATCCTAAGCACGAAATCCTGAACAATATCGAAATCCGAAGTGCCAATGACCAAAACACCTTAGGGCTTTGGATTTCGATATTTGGATTTGTTTGGAGTTTAGGAATTAGTATTCAGGATTTGCCAGGTGAGATTCTTCGCTTCGCTCAGAATGACAACATGTTATTGAACGATAGCGGCTTGGGGACGTAGTTACCGGGCGGGTTTGTACCGGGTGCGGAGGCACCTCGTGCAGATCTTGACTTTTCTCTTCCTTCCCTCTACCATAATCGTAGCGCGCTGGATATTAGGCAGCCAGCGCCGGAGGGTATGTTGTTTGGAATGGCTTACACTGCACCCAAAATCAGCTTTTTTACCGCAAATCTCGCACTTCATAGAAACTTTCCTGTCTGTTAAATTTGCGTAATGATAGCACAATTATGAGCCCGGGCGAAAGGGCGGGATGAAGACTGATTTAGCCGATGGTCAAACCCTGAAGGAAATGTTTGCTTCAGGAACCGCCTGGCTGGAAAAGAGCGCCCCCGATATCAATGCCATAAACGTTTTCCCCGTTCCCGATGGCGATACCGGGACAAACATGGTGCTCACCATGCAGTTTGCCCTGCAAGAGGTGAAGTCCAGTTCGGACAATCAGGCCTCTTCGGTAGCCAAATCGCTGGCTCACGGTGCCTTGATGGGAGCGCGGGGCAATTCCGGAGTTATCTTGTCTCAATTCTTCAGAGGTTTAGCTAAAGGGCTGGAGGGCAAGACCGGTTTCGACGGCGGGGACTTTGCCAGAGCACTGGCCGGAGCCTCACAAGCTGCTTACAAAGGGATTGCCAATCCTGTTGAAGGAACTATCCTGACGGTGCTCAAGGACGCATCTAAAGCTGGTCAAGAGGCAGGTAAAAATGATGCTGCTCTGGTCTCGGTATTGGAAGCCGCGGTAAAATCGGCCGAGGAGTCAGTGGCCCGGACGCCCAGCTTACTGCCGGTACTAAGGGATGCCGGAGTGGTGGATGCAGGCGGGCAAGGCCTGTACCTTTTGCTGGAGGGCGCCCTGCAATTCCTCAAGGGAGAGTCACACAAGATACAGTATCGGAGGCCCCGCCTGGTTGTTGCCGAGAAAGAACTGGTTCCCAGGGCGGCTCGGAGGCTTGCCCAGCCGGAAACACCCCACGGGTACTGCACAAATCTTGTCCTGAAAGGGCAGAATCTTGATCTGGACAAGATCGCAAAAGACCTCAAGAAGAAGGGGCAATCTTTGATCGTTACCGGCGACGAGGCTCTGGTCAGAATTCATATCCATAGCTTCAAGCCCGGTGAGATCCTGCAATATGCCACAAAGCTGGGCAGGCTGCATGACATAACTATCAATAACATGGATGACCAATATGCCGAATTCATCAAGATGCAGCGGGAAAGAATGCCTCAAGTGGATATCACTATGGTAACAGTGGCCACTGGAGACGGGTTTTTCGAACTGCTTAATAGTCTAGGTAACATAATCATCGTCCCCGGTGGTCAAACGATGAATCCCAGCGTTAATGAGCTCTTGCAGGCTGTGGAGTCCGCTCCCTCGGACAACATCATTCTGCTGCCCAATAACAAGAACATCATGTCGGCTGCTGCCCAGGTCCAGTCCTTGACTTCCAAGAAAGTGAAGGTGATTCCCACCAGGAATATCCCTCAAGGCATAGCGGCATTTCTGGCTTTCGGTTATGACCTGAATCTTGAGCAGAATGCCAGAGCCATGGAGAAAGCAATCGGTAGAGTAAAAGCTATAGAGGTTACCAGAGCAGTACGCGAGACACGTCTTAACGGCCTGGAAATAAAAAAGGGGCAATTCATTGCCATTCTGAACGATGAAGATTTGATAGCCAGAGCTGACAGAGTAGGGGATACTATCCTTGAAGCTCTAGACAAAGCCGGAGCCGACAAGGCCGCGATAGTCACCGTCTATTACGGTGCGGAAATCAAGGGTGCTGAAGCTCAAGAGATAGCTCAGGAAATTCGTGGCCGGTACCAGGCCCAGGTCGAGGTGGTTTACGGCGGTCAGCCCCATTACAGCTATGTGATCTCCCTGGAATAATATAAGAAGTGACAGGCACTGATTCGCTACGAAACGTTCTGGAACTGGAGCGCCGGAAGGGCTACACCGATAGGGCAGTAATCGGCGGCCTGGACAAGTATCTTCACAACCAGGCCGGGCAAATCAGGGAGAGCCTCAATGACCCGCAGCTTTTGAAAGGCTTTGATGAACTCAACTTAGCCATGTCCAACTATGGCTCTTACAGCGTAGACGAGCGCAAGAGATGGATGGTGAATGTCTTTGGCTGGCTGGACAAGCTGGAGGGACCTAAAGAGGGCACCCTGACCTCGCCTCTCCCGTCAAGGGAGAGGAATATGACGGGGCTAGTGACTGAGGCGCGTCGGAGGCGAAAGGAAGGGCTGGAGTCGCCCATAACCGTTATCAAGGGCATCTCGACCAGCATAGAAAAGAAATTCGCCAAGCTCAGTGTCCGGACGGTGCGCGATTTGCTCCATTTCTTCCCCAGACGCTATGTGGACTACAGCCAGAAGAAACCAATCTCCGAACTTATAGAGGGGGAAGAGCAGACTACCCTAGGCACAATCTGGCAAGCTAAGGTGACAACTTTGGGTAACCGGGCAGGCACAGAGGCAATTGTCGGCGACGAGACGGGGAACATCAGGGCGGTCTGGTTCAACCAACCTTACCTGGCAAAAAGCTTTCGTACCAATGCCCGAATAGTAATTAGCGGTACGGTTGGCCTGTTCAAAGGGCACAAGGTGTTCGAGTCCCCGGAATGGGAATTGCTGGGAGATAAAGAGTTGATTCACACCGGGCGGCTGGTCCCCGTCTATCCGCTTACCCAGGGCTTATATCCCCGTCAGGTAAGGAAATGGACCAAAGAGACTGTTGATGGCTATGTTTGGCAATTGAGCGATTTTCTGCCCTCGGAGATTAAGACCCGCTGTCAATTATTGGACCTCCCCACCGCCATCGCTCAAATTCACTACCCGGATGACCAGACAATGGCGGCAAGGGCAAGAGGGAGGTTATCCTTCGATGAACTACTTCTTCTTCAATTAGGCGTGCTGGCTAAGAAGCGAGACTGGCAGGAAAGTCAACCGGGTAACGCCTTTCGTATAGACCAGGAAGTTATCAGCAGATTCTTGCAGTGCCTGCCTTTCACCTTGACCCGGGCGCAAGAGCGGGTGTTGCAGGAGATCTTGGACGACCTCAAGAAACCAAAAGCCATGTCACGTCTTCTTCAAGGAGAGGTCGGCAGCGGCAAAACCGTAATTGCGACCCTGCCTCTCCTGATAGCGGCAGCCAACGGTTACCAGGGGGCATTAATGGCGCCCACCGAGGTCCTGGCCGAGCAACATTACGCCAATATCTGTAACTACCTGTCCCAGGTTGGCAGCCAGGAGCCCCATTGCGAGCCGGGTGAAGGGACTATCAGACGTTATAGAGAATTTCTCTCCAAGCCGCTGACCATCGCTCTGCTCATCGGAAGCCTCAGCGGCGCTGACAAAGAAAGCCTGCACGGTAGAATCAAGCAGGGTAAAGTGGACATTGTTATCGGCACCCATGCCATTATTCAGAAGGAGGTAGAATTCAAAAAACTAGGGCTGGCGGTGATAGACGAGCAGCACCGCTTCGGTGTATTGCAGCGCTCTGCCCTGCGGCAAAAGGGGTTTAACCCTCACGTCCTGGTCATGACAGCCACGCCTATTCCTCGAACCATGGCGCTGACGCTCTACGGAGACCTGGATCTTTCTGTTATCGATGAGTTGCCACCGGGACGGCAGGTTGTGAAAACAAAGTGCCTGGAGCCACAGGACAGGGAAAAGGCTTATACCTTCATC